>NZ_JAGXJG010000055.1:0-28455 GCF_019091725.1 Cellulomonas sp. GbtcB1
CGGGCTCGGTGCCGCCCGCGCCGCCCGCGGCCGCCGCGCGCGCCCGGGCCTCGCGGCGCGTCGCGGGCGGGGGGACCGGCGACGACCCCGGGGCATCCGCCGCCCCGGGGTCGCGCGTCGCGTCGGGCTCCGTCACCTGCCGCCCAGGCCGTCGATCTGCGCCAGCTCGTCGGCGGACAGCGTGAACTGCAGCGCCTCGAGGTTGTGCGCGATGCGGTCCTTGTTCGTCGACTTCGGGATGACGGCGATCCCGTGGTCGACGTGCCAGCGCAGCACCACCTGACGGGTGCTGACGCCGTGCGCCTCGGCGATCGCGGTGAGCACCGGGTCGTCCAGGTCGGTGCGCTTGAACGGGCTGTACCCCTCGACGACGACGCCGCGCTCGGCGTGCGCCGCCAGCAGGTCGGCGTCGAAGTCGCCCGGGCTCCACGGGATCTGGTTCACCGCGGGGGCCTCGCCGGTGGCGGCGATCAGCTCGTCGATCTGCGCGATCGAGTAGTTGGACACGCCGATCGAGCGCACCAGGCCCTCGTCGCGCGCGGCGATGAACTGCTCCCAGGTGGCCGGCGTCGCCTGCTTGTTCGGCGGCCAGTGGACCAGCCACAGGTCGAGGTGGTCGGTGCCGAGAGCGGCCAGCGACTCGTGCAGCGTCTGGCGCTCGCGCCCGGCGTGGTCCGGTGGCAGCTTGGTGGTGACGAACACGGCGTCCCGGTCGACGTCGACGAGCGACAGCGCGCGGCCGACCTCGGCCTCGTTGCCGTAGCCGGTGGCGGTGTCGACGTGCGTGTAGCCGAGCTCGAGCGCGGCGACCACGGCGCGCTCGGCGTCGCCGCCCTCGGACTGCCAGGTGCCGAGGCCGAGCAGCGGCATCGCGCCGCCCTTGAGCGTGACGGTGGGGATCTGCGGAGCGGGTGTCATGCGTCCATCGTGGCTCAGCCCGCGGCCCGGGGCCACGGCAGCGGCGGGACCAGCGACGGGACCAGCGGGGCCACCGCCCGGCGGAACTGGGCGGGCGTCTCGCCGGTCAGCCGGCCGAACGTGCGGGTGAACGACGCCTGGTCGTAGAACCCGGTGGCCGCGGCCACCTCCGCGAGCGGCAGGTCCGACCCGCCGAGCAGCGCGGCCGCGTGGTCGACCCGCGCCCGCAGCACGTACTGCTGCGGGGACAGCGCGTACACCCGGCGCACCCGGCGGTCGAGCGTCGACGGCGAGCAGCCCGCCGCCTCGGCGAGCTCCGCCACCGTCGGCGGGTCCGCGAGCCGCGCCTGCACGAACGCCGCCACCCGGGACAGGGCCTCGACGGTCGCCGCGTCGGCGTCGCCCGCGCGCAGCGCCTGCGAGATGCTCACCAGCCCGACCACCGCGCCGGCGTCGTCGCGCACCGGCTCCTTGGACGTGAGGTACCAGCCGGGCGGGCCGCCGGGGCGGCGGATCAGCTCGAGCTCGCGGTGCAGCGCGCGGCCGGTCGCCAGCACGTCGCGGTCCTGGGCGTCGTACCGCTCGGCGAGGTGCGGGAGGAACAGCTCGGCGGCGGTGCGGCCGACGACGGTCCGGCGCGACCGCTCCGGGGTGCGGCGGACGAACGCGTCGTTGACCACCACGTACCGGCCGGTCACGTCCTTGGCGCAGAACATCGTGCCGGTCAGGTCGTCGCACAGCCGGAGCAGGGCGGGGGTGAGGGCGCGGAGCAGGGCGCGCGCGCGGGCGTCGGCGGCGGGCGCGTCGGCGGGCGCGGCGGGGGCCGCGGCGAGGTGGGGTGGACGGCGTTCCATGTCGGGGGCAGCGTAGGTGCTGCGCGTGACGGGCACGTGTCACGGATCGGGCCCGGTGGCCCGGCCGATCCGTGCAAGACGGGGCGCGGGGCGCTCGGGAAGGATCCCGCCATGACGACGACCCAGGACCCGGCCGCCGCCGCCGACGCCGCGACGCCCGCCCCCGAGCACCTGACCCGGGACGCGGTGGACCTCGCGCACCGCTGGATGGACGCGACCGCCGCCGACGAGACCCCCGCCGAGCGCCGCGCGACCGGCCGGCTCGCCGCCCTGGTCGCCGACCCCGCCGGCCTGGAGCTCGCGGTGCGGTTCGTCGACCGGGTCGCCCGGCCGGAGGACGTCCGGGTCGCCGCGGCCGAGCTCGCCGACCTCGGCGACCGCGCCGCCGACGCCGCGGCGTTCCTCGGCGGCGTGGACCGGGCGCTGCTCGGCGTCGGCGCCAAGGTGGCCCCGCTTCTGCCGTCCGCCGTCGTGCCCGCGGCGCGGATCCGGCTGCGCCAGCTCGTCGGCCACCTGGTCGCCGACGCCGGACCGGGGCTCGGCCCGCACCTGGCGCGCGCCCGGAAGGAGGGCTTCCGGCTCAACCTCAACCTGCTCGGCGAGGCCGTGCTCGGCGAGGACGAGGCGAACCGCCGGCTGCACCGCGTCGCCGAGCTCGCCGCCCGCCCGGACGTCGACTACGTGTCGATCAAGGTCTCGGCCGTGGCGAGCCAGCTGTCGACCTGGGACACCGAGGGCAGCGTGCGGCGGGTCGTCGAGCGGCTGCGCCCGCTGTACCGGGCCGCCGCCGCGAGCGGCACGTTCCTCAACCTCGACATGGAGGAGTACCGCGACCTCGCCCTGACGGTGCGGGTGTTCGACGAGCTGGTGAACGACCCGCAGGTGCGCGGCGCCGAGATGGGCATCGTGCTGCAGGCCTACCTGCCCGACACCTCCGACGCGCTCGAGGAGATCACCGCGATCGCGCGGCGCCGGGTCGAGGCGGGCGGCGCGCGGCTCAAGGTGCGGCTGGTCAAGGGCGCCAACCTCGCGATGGAGCAGGTCGAGGCCGAGCTGCACGGCTGGGCGCAGGCGCCGTACGCCGGCAAGCCCGACGTCGACGCGCACTACGTCCGGCTCGTCCGGCGCGCGCTCGACCCCGCGCGCACGTCCGCGCTGCGGGTCGGGGTGGCGAGCCACAACCTGTTCCACGTCGCCTACGCCCACCTGCTCGCCGCGCACCGCGGGGTGTCCGAGGCGCTCGACATCGAGATGCTGCAGGGCATGGCCCCGGCGCAGGCCCGCGCGGTGCAGCGCGAGGTCGGCCAGGTGCTGCTCTACACGCCGGTCGTGGCGAAGCAGGACTTCGACGTCGCGATCTCCTACCTCGTGCGCCGGCTCGAGGAGAACGCCGCGCACCAGAACTTCCTGCACGCGCTGTTCGCCGGCGGGGACGGCCCGGACGAGGGGATCGGCTCCCAGGAGGACGCGTTCCTCGCGTCGGTGGCCGGTGCGGACCGGGTGCCGGTCGAGCGCCGCCGGCTGCCGCGCGACCCCGGGGCGCCCTCGCCGCGGCCGGGCGCGTTCCGGAACGCCGCCGACACCGACCCCGCCGTCGCCGAGTCCCGGGACTGGGCGGCTCGTCTGGTCGCGGCGGACGTGGAGCCGCCGGCCGGCGCGGTCGAGGTCGGCACCGAGGCCGAGGTGGACGCGGTCGTCGCCCGCGCCGTCGCCGCCGCGCCCGCGTGGTCCGTCCGGACCCCGGCCGAGCGCGCCGCCGTGCTGCGCCGCGCCGCGGACGAGCTCGAGGCCGCCCGCGGCGACCTGGTCGCGACGATGGTGCACGAGGGCGGCAAGACCGTCGCCGAGGCCGACCCCGAGGTCAGCGAGGCCGTCGACTTCGCCCGGTACTACGCGGACCGCGCGGAGGAGCTCGCCGACGGGCGCGTCCCGGGCGCCGTGTTCCGGCCGCGCGGCGTCACCGTCGTCACCCCGCCGTGGAACTTCCCGGTCGCCATCCCGGTCGGCTCGGTGCTGGCGGCGCTCGCGGCCGGGTCGCCGGTGCTGATCAAGCCCGCGCCGCAGACCCCGCGGTGCGTGCGGGTGGCCGGCGCGGCGATCCAGCGGGCGCTCGACGCGTCCGGGGTCGAGGAGGCCGCGCTGCAGGTCGTGCTGTCGCCCGAGGGCGAGGTCGGCCGCCGGCTGGTCACGCACCCGGACGTCGCGCGGGTCGTGCTGACCGGGTCGCTCGAGACCGCTCAGCTGTTCGCCGGCTGGCGCCCCGACCTGGACGTGCTCGCGGAGACCTCCGGCAAGAACGCCCTGATCATCACGCCGTCCGCCGACGTCGACCTGGCCGTGGCCGACCTGGTGCGGTCCGCGTTCGGGCACGCGGGGCAGAAGTGCTCGGCGGCGTCGCTCGCGATCCTCGTCGGCTCGGCCGGCACGTCCGACCGGCTGCGCCGGCAGCTCGCGGACGCGGTGTCGTCGCTGCGCGTCGGCTGGTCCGACGACCTCGGCACCACGATGGGCCCGCTGGTCGAGCCGGCGTCGGGCAAGCTGCTCCGGGCGCTCACCACGCTCGACGAGGGCGAGTCGTGGCTCGTGCAGCCGCGGCGGCTCGACGAGGAGGGTCGGCTGTGGACGCCCGGCGTCAAGCACGGCGTGCGCCCCGGGTCCTGGTTCCACCTCACCGAGTGCTTCGGCCCGGTGCTCGGCGTGATCCGGGTCGACACCCTCGACGAGGCGATCGCGGTGCAGAACGCCGTCGCGCTCGGCCTGACCGGTGGCCTGCACTCGCTCGACGAAGCCGAGATCGCGCACTGGCTCGACCGTGTCGAGGTCGGCAACGCGTACGTCAACCGGCACATCACCGGCGCGATCGTGCAGCGGCAGCCCTTCGGCGGCTGGAAGGCCTCGGTGGTCGGCCCCGGCGCCAAGGCAGGCGGCCCGTCCTACGTCGCGCAGCTCGGCGCGTGGTCCGACGCACCGGAGGTCGCGGCGCTCGATGACGAGGCCTGGCTGGCGTGGGCGCACGCCGACGACGCCCGGGTCTGGTCCGACGAGCTCGGCACCGCGCACGACCCGTCCGGCCTGGCCTCCGAGGAGAACGCGCTCCGGCACCGGCCCGTGCCGCACCTGACCGTGCGGGTCGGAGCCGACGGGCGCGAGCGGGACGTGCTGCGCGTGCTGTCGGCGGCGCGGACCGCAGGGGTGCCCGTGACGGTGAGCCGGGCCGCGGAGGAGGCGGACGACGCGTTCGCGCTGCGGGTCGCGGCGGGCGAGGTCACGGGCCGGGTGCGCGTCGTCGGCTCGGCGCCCGGCCTGCGCGCGGCGGCGGTCACGCGCACGGGCGAGGTCACGGTGCTCGACGCGCCCGTCGTGGCGAGCGGGCGCCGGGAGCTGATGACGGTCGTGCGCGAGCAGGCGGTGTCCCGCACCCGCCACCGCTTCGGCCACGTCGACCCGACGCGCTGACGCCGGGCCCGGCGGGCGGCCCGCGCCGGACGCGCCGGCTGCCTGCGCCCGACGCGCGGGGCTGCCCGCGCCGGACGCGCCGGTCTGCTTGCGCCGGGCGCGCCGGGCGGCCCGGCCGCGCGCTCCGTCGAGTGAGCATGCGACACGTCGAGTGCCTATCCAGCGGATAGGCACTCGACGTGTCGCGTAGGCAGTCGCCGGCGCGGCGCGGCGCGGGCGGTGCGGCGGAAGCGGCGCACCGGCGAGGGGGTACTCGACACGTCGAGCGAGTAGTCGGTGATTGCTCGCTCGACGTGTCGAGTACTCGCCCGGCAGGCGGGCGCCCGGCCCGGCAGGAGGGCGCCGGCGGGCCAGGCGGGCGGCCGGCTGGCAGGGGCAGCCGTGCGCGCGGCGGGCGCGGGGCGGCCGGCGCGGGGCGCCGGGCGCGGGCTCAGGCCGAGCCGCGGACCACCAGCTCCGGCTCGAACACCTGGGCCTCCGTGCGCGCGTGCCGGCCCTGCAGCTGCGCCACCAGCTCCTCGCCCGCCGCCCGCGCCATCGCGATCACCGGCTGCGTCACGGTCGTGAGGTTCGGCTTCGTGGTGGTGGCGAGGCCCGAGTTGTCGTAGCCGACCACCGCCACGTCGCCCGGCACGTCCCGGCCGGCCTCGGCGAGCTCGGGCAGCGCGCCGGCCGCCATGAGGTCCGAGGCGATGAAGATGCCGTCGAGGTCGGGGAACCGCCCGAGCAGCTCGCGCGCCGCGGCGGCGCCGCCGTCGACGGTGAAGTCGCCGTGCACCACCGCGTCGTCCGGCAGCCCGGCCTCGGCGAGCGCGGCGCGCCACCCGGCGAGCCGGTCGATGCCCGCGGACATGTCGGCGGGGCCGGCGATGGTCGCGATCCGGCGCCGGCCCAGCCGGACCAGGTGCTCGGTCGCGATCCGCCCGCCGCGCAGGTTGTCGGTGTCGACGACCGCCGCGGCCTCGCCGCCGACGAGCGGCCGGCCGATGAACACGGTCGGCAGCCGGGACGCCTGGAGCGCGCGGTCGATGGCGTCGTCCCGGTGGTGCGACACCACGATGGCGCCGTCGACGTGCCCGGCGCGCAGGTACCGGGCGGTGCGCTCGGACTCGCCGGGCCGCGCGATGACGAGCAGCAGCTGGAGGTCGGCGAGCGCGAGCGGGGTGGAGACGCCGTTGAGCACGCCGGCGAAGAACGGGTCGGACAGCACGCGCTCGTCCGGCTCGGGCACGACGAGCGCGACCGAGTCGGTGCGCCGGGTGACGAGCGACCGCGCGGCGCGGTTCGGCGTGTAGCCCAGGTCGGCGACCGCCGCGGCGACCGACTCCATGGCCTCGGGCGACACCCGGTCGCCGCCGTTGATGGCGCGCGAGGCGGTGGAGCGGGAGACGCCCGCGCGCAGCGCGACCTGCTCGAGGGTCGGTGCCGGGTGGGTGGCCGACGGGATGGCGGACTGGTCGATCACGATGGATCGCCCCCCTCGTGACGGTCGGGTGGTGCCCGTGCGCGGGGCACCGGCGGGCGCGCGCCCCTGCACGGGGCCCGCGGACGGGCCCCGCGCGAAGCGTAGCGGTCAGCCCTTGACGGCCCCGGCCATGATCCCCGCGACCAGCTGGCGGCCGGCGACGACGAACAGCAGGAGCAGCGGGATGATCGACAGGACGACACCGGCCATGATCAGCGGCAAGTCCTGGAAGAAGCCGGCCTGCAGCAGCTTGAGCGCCACCGGCAGGGTCGGGTTCTGGTTGCCGAGCACGATGGACGGCCAGAAGAAGTTCGTCCACGACGTGATGAAGGTGAACAGCGCCAGCATCGCCGCCGCCGGCCGGGCCGCGGGCAGCGCCACCGACCAGAACGTGCGGAACATGGACGCGCCGTCGACGCGGGCGGCCTCGATGAGCTCGTAGGGGAGCGCGGAGTCGAGGTACTGGGTCATCCAGAACACGCCGAACGCGGTCACCATCGCGGGCAGGATCACCGCGAGCAGGTTGCCGGTCAGGCCGAGCTCGCGCATGACGATGTACAGCGGGACGACGCCGAGCTGGGTCGGCACGGCCATCGTCGCGATGACGAACACCAGCAGCGGGCCGCGGCCGCGGAACCGGAGCTTGGAGAACGAGTAGCCCGCGAGCGTCGAGAAGAACACCACGGACAGGCTGGTGATCACGGCGACGACCAGCGAGTTGCCGGTCGCCTTCACCAGGTCGATGTCGGCGTCGAAGACGCGCTGCAGGTTGGTGAGGAACTCGCCGCCCGGGATGAGCGAGGGCACCGGGTTCTGCGCCACCTCCGCCGACGTCGAGGACGACAGCAGGAAGGTGTAGTAGAGCGGGTAGGCCGAGATCAGCAGGAACACGCCGAGGACGACGTAGGTGACCCAGCCCGGCCGGCGGTCGGCGCCGCCGTTGGTCTTGTTGCGCTTGCGCTGCGCCGCGCGGGCCGCGCCCTTGCCGGCGGTCTGCGCGATGACGGGGACGGACGGGGCGCTCATCGGGGGTCCACCTCGATCGGTGCGGCCGCGGGGACCGCGGCGTCGGACGTCTGCTTGACCCGGCGGGCGAGGTCGCGCGAGGCGCGGCGGCTCTGCTTGCGGGCGGCCTTCGCGGTGCGGCTCATGTCGTCCGCGGAGGCGATGCGCCGGGTCAGCCAGTTGTTGAGCAGCGCGAAGATGATGATGATCAGGAACAGCAGCCAGGCGACCGCCGCGGCCCGGCCGAGCTGCTGCTTGTTCCAGCCCAGCTCGTACAGGTAGAGCGTCACGGTCTTCCACTGGCCGTTCGAGCCGCCGAGGCCGGTCGCGTCGTACATGCGCGGCTCGTCGAAGATCTGCAGGCCGCCGATGGTCGACGTGAGGATCACGAAGATCATCGTCGGGCGGACCATCGGCACGGTGATGGAGAAGAACTGCCGGATGCGGTTCGCGCCGTCGAGCGTCGCGGCCTCGTACATGTCGCGGGGGATGGCCTGCATCGCGGCCAGGAGGATCAGCGCGTTGTAGCCGGTCCAGCGGAAGTTCACCATCGAGGCGATGGCGATGTGCGAGGCGAACGCGTCCTTGTGCCAGCCGATCGGGTCGATGCCGATCTGGCCGAGCAGGGAGTTGATCATGCCCGAGCCGTCGGCGAACATCTGCGAGAACACCAGGCCGACGGCGACCGGGGCGACGACGTAGGGGAGCAGCACGCCCATCCGCCAGAACGTCTTCGCGCGGAGGTTCGCGTCCAGCATCGCGGCGATGACGAGGGCGGCGATCACCTGGGGCACCGTGGACAGCAGGAAGATGCTGAAGGTGTTGCGCAGCGAGTTCCAGAAGAACGTCTGGCCGAGCACGAAGGTGAAGTTGTCGAGGCCGACGAAGTCGCCCTGGCCGCCGATCAGGCTCCACTCGTGCAGGGAGACCCAGCCGGTGTAGAGCAGCGGGAACAGGCCGACCACCGCGAACAGCAGGAAGAACGGCGAGATGTAGAGGTAGGGCGAGACCTTCACGTCCCAGCGGCCCAGCGTCTGCTTGAAGCCGATCTTCCGGGGCGCGCGGTCGTCGTCGCTGCGCGGTGCCGCGCCCCTGGGGGGCGCCGTCTGGGTGGCCATGGGGATCCTTCGTGCGGGCGGGCCGGGGTCGTGCGGTGCGGGCGCGGGCGGTGCCCGCGCGACGGACCGGGCCGCCGGGGAGTCCCGGCGGCCCGGCCCGGTGGGGTCAGCCGATCGCGGCGACCGCGTCCTCGAAGCCCTTCCAGGACTCGTCGGGGGTCATCGACTTGTCGACGTCGACGCGGTTGAACGCGTCCGACAGGCCGGTGCGGATGGTGAAGTAGTTCTCACCCTTGAACGGCGCGACGGAGATGGCCGCGGCGCGGTCGGTGTAGATCTGGCCGGTCGGCGCGTCGTTGAAGAACTCGCGGGTCATGCCCTGGAGCTCGTCCGACTGCTGCGCCTCGATCTGGCTCGGGAAGTTGCCGTTGACGGCGAACGCCGCGAGCTGCTGCTCCGGGGCGGTCAGCCAGTCGGCGAGCGCCTTGGCCTCCTCCGGGTGCTTCGACATCGTCGGGACGGCGAGGAACGAGCCGCCCCAGTTGCCGCCGCCGCCGGGGAAGACGTTGGCGATGTCCCAGCCCTCGACGCCCGCCGAGTTGCCCTCGATGTTGCCGAGGAACCAGGCCGGGGCCAGCGCGACCGCGAAGCCGTTGCTCTGGAACGCGTTCGTCCAGTCGGTCTCCCACTGCTTGAGACCGGCGGACTGGTCCTCGTGCGACAGGATCGTGTCGTAGATGTCGCGGATCTCGGGGTTGTCGAGCGCGATAATCTCGCCGGAGTCGGGGTCCTCGAAGGGCACCTCGACCTGGTTGATCATGCCCTGGGCCAGCGCGTCGGCGGAGTCGAAGAACGCCGGGCCGGTGCCCGCGGCCATGAACTGGTCGCCGACGGCGAAGAAGTCGTCCCAGGTGGCGTCGTCGCCACCGAACAGCTCGGCCACGGCCTCGCGGTCCGTCGGGAGGCCCGCGGCGGCGAACAGGTCGGAGCGGTAGGCGATGGCCTCCGGGCCGATGTCCGTCGGGTAGCCGAGCAGCTCGCCGCCGGGGGTGGTGGCCTGGTCGGTGGTCCACTTGTTCCAGCGGCCATCGACCGAGTCGCTGCTCAGGTCGGTGAACTGGTCCGAGTACTGGATCATCTGCGGCAGCCAGTCGACCTCGACGCCCACGACGTCCGCGAGGCCCGAGCCGGCGCCGAGCGCCGTCTGGAACTGCTCCTTGGCGTCGTCGGACTTGCCGAACTTGTTGTGCTCGATCTTGATGTTCGGGTTCTCCTCCTCGTACTGCTTGAGGAGGTCCTCGTAGCCGAACTGGTTGAAGGTCGAGATGGTCAGGGTGATCTGACCGTCCGAGCCCTCGTCGCCGGCGGCGTCGTCCGACCCGCCGCCGCACGCCGTCGCCAGCAGGGCGACGCTCGCCGCTCCGGCCACGGCCACCCACGTCTTGCGCGTGCTCCTGCGCACTGTGACTCCCTCGTCATCCGCGGCGACGTCGCCGCTCCCGTCGGGTCGCCGGCACCGGCGCCCGTCGTGGGACCGCTCCCACCACCTGATGCGGGAGCGCTCTCACGCCATGTCAGGCACCTTGTCGGTCGGGGGTCGGTGAAGTCAAGCGAGCCGGCGCGCAAACGGGTGTGGAAGCGGTCCCACGGGCACGTTCGCACAGGTCAGCGACCTGCGGCGGTCCGGCGCGTTACGGAATCGTTACGCCTCGTCGGCGCTGGCGACCCACTCGCGCGCCACGCCGGCCTCGGCCTCGAGGGCGCCGCGCACGGCCTTCGCGGCGGCCTGCTCGACGGCCGACCCGAACAGCGGGACGTTCGCCTTGAGGTCGCCGTCGTAGGTGATCGCCGAGCCGCCGTCGGCCGCCGCGAGCGCGACCGTCCCGGTGAGCCGGACGGGGGCGCCGGCGATCTCGACCGCGACGGTCCCGGTGCGGCTGCCGTCCGCCGAGGCGGGCTCCCAGGCCTCGACCTGGCGCACCTCGAGCGTCGAGCCGACGAACGCGCGGACGTTCGCGGGGATCTGGTCCGTCGGCAGCGCGCGCCGGGTCGTCACCGTGAGCGCGCCGTCCTCGGCGGGGGCCACGTCGACGTGCAGCACCTCGGCGCCGCTCGCGATGACCTTCGCGCGGACGTACACGGGGTCGGCCAGCATCGTCCCGGCGGTGCGGGGGTCGGTCGGCACGGGGACGGTGACCTGCAGGTGCACGGGCGTTCGGGTCCTTCCGAGGTGCGCGGGCGGCCGCGGGGGAGTGCGGGTCCGACGACAGTATCCGCCCGGGCGGGCCCGCGCGCCCCGGTCGGGGGACGGGCGTGGGCCGCGTCACGTGCCGCGGGGTGGGACGGGCCCGGGCCGGGCGCGTCCTGCGCCGTACCCTGGGGCCGTGTCCACCCTGAGCGAGCTCGCGCAGCGCCACGCCCACCTCGACGCCGCGGACCTCGAGTGGCTGCACCTGCTGGTCGGCGACTGGCAGGTCATCTCGGACCTCGCGTTCGCCGACCTCGTCCTGTGGCTGCCCACCGACGACGGCGACTTCGTGGCCATCGCCCAGGCCCGCCCCAGCACCGGCGCCACCGTGCACTACGACGACGTGGTGGGCTCGCGCGCGCCCGAGGGGCAGCGGCCGCAGCTCGAGCGCTCGCTGAGCGAGGTCCGTGCGCAGCGGTCCCGCGAGCCGCGCTGGTTCGGGTCGTACGCGGTGCGCGAGGAGGCGGTGCCGGTCGTGCACGAGGGCCGCGCGATCGCCGTGATCGCCCGGCAGACCAACCTCGGCGGCGCCCGCACGCCCAGCCGCCTCGAGCTGAACTACGTCGAGGCCGCGGACGACATCATGGGCATGATCGCCCGCGGCGAGTTCCCGATGACCAACGCCGCGACCGGCCCGCGCCGCGGTGCGCCGCGCGTCGCCGACGGCCTGGTGCGGCTGAACTCCGAGGGCGAGGTCCTGTACGCCAGCCCCAACGCCCTGTCCTGCTTCCACCGGTTCGGCGCGATGGACGACCTGGTCGGCCGGTCGCTGGTCGAGGTGGTCGCCGACCTGATCGAGCAGAACTCGCCGGTCGACGAGTCGATGCCGCTGGTGCTCATGGGCCGCGCGCCGTGGCGCACCGACATCGAGGCGCACGGCGTCGCGCTGTCGCTGCGCGCGGTCCCGCTGTCCGAGGAGGGGGAGCGGATCGGCGCCGTGCTGCTGTGCCGGGACGTGTCCGAGCTGCGTCGTCGTGAGCGGGAGCTCATCACCAAGGACGCGACGATCCGCGAGATCCACCACCGCGTGAAGAACAACCTGCAGACCGTCGCCGCCCTGCTGCGGCTGCAGGCCCGGCGGATGAACGTGCCGGAGGCCCGCGCGGCGCTCGAGGAGGCGATGCGCCGGGTCGCGACGATCGCGCTGGTGCACGAGACGCTGTCCCAGACGCTCGACGAGACCGTGCAGTTCGACGAGCTGGTCGGGCGGTCGCTGCGGCTCGCCGCCGACGTGGCGTCGGCCGGGGCGTCGGTGCGGACGCTGGTGCGCGGCACGTTCGGGCCGGTGTCCGCCGAGGACGCCACGGCGCTCGCGCTCGTGCTGACCGAGCTGGTGACGAACGCCGTCGAGCACGGGCTGGCCGGCCGGGACCACGGGTCGGTCGAGGTGAACGCGGAGCGCGTCGAGGACGACCTCACGGTCACGGTCGCGGACGACGGCGCCGGCATCCCGGCCGACTCCGCCGGCAGCAGCGCGGGCCCGGGGACGGGCCTCGGGACGCAGATCGTCTCGACCCTGGTGACGAACGAGCTGCGCGGCTCGATCGCGTGGGCGCCGCGCGCGGGCGGCGGCACGGAGGTCACGCTGCGCGCGACGCTGCGCACCCCGGGCCGCGACGCGGCGGCCACGGTCGCCTAGCCCTCCCGCGTTCGCCGAGTCTGCACGAGCGGTCTGCGGGTCGGGGATGGCGCATAGGCGCGGAGTGGAGACTCGGTGGGCGCGGGAGCGGGCGCGGGCGCGGAGCGCGCGGGGCCGGACGCGACGACGCCCGCCGTGCCCCGGAGGGAGGGGCGCGGCGGGCGTCGTCGGCGTGGTGCGTGCGGGTCAGCCCGCGCGGCGCTGCCGGGCGGTGCGGCGCTTGAGGGCGCGGCGCTCGTCCTCGGACAGGCCGCCCCAGACGCCGGCGTCCTGGCCGGACTCCAGCGCCCACTTCAGGCAGGTGTCGACGACGTCGCACCGGCGGCACACGGCCTTGGCCTCCTCGATCTGCAGCAGGGCGGGGCCCGTGTTGCCGATCGGGAAGAACAGCTCCGGGTCCTCGGTCAGACACGCTGCCTGGTGACGCCAATCCATCGAAACACTCCTCAGCACAGGGGCATGCCACGACCAGGGGGCTGGGTGGCATGGGAGCACGAGCACACGTCCGACGCACGGAAGAAGGCGGGGGGCGTGAGCGTCGGCGCTCGGGGGAATCGAACTGCTGAGTACAAGATTCACATGGCCGCCGGAGGGCGCACAAGGGGTTACGCGCAGGTTTCTTGCGCGTGACGACTGAGGCGTCTGTCACATCTGTGTGCACCCTGAACGCCTGGGCCGCACCGTACTCCCACCGGGTCGCCGGGCGCCAACCGGTCCGGTCGTCGGGACCATCGTCCCTGGTCTCCGGAGGCCCGCCGCCGGGACCTGCGAGGACGCCGCCGCGCTTTCACCCGCGGCGCGCGTAGGGTCGGCGGCGTGACCGGATCCGCCACCCCCCAGCCGTCCCGGGCGTCCGCCCCGGGCGCCGTCCGGCTGCTCGCCGGCCTCGTGCTCCTGCAGGCCCTCGCCGTGGCGGTGATCGCCGGGGCGCTCGTCGTGGCGCTCGTGCGCGGGACGTCGATGCCCGGGCCGGTGGTGTTCCTCGTGCTGCTCGCGGCGGGCATCGCGGCCGTGCTGGGCGGGGCGGGGCGCGCGCTGCTGCAGGGCCACCGCTGGGGCAGGGCGCCGGTGATGACGGTGCAGATCCTGCTGGTCGTGCTGGCGGTCGGCTGGCTCGGCGTCGAGGTGGCCGTCTGGTCGGTGGCGGTGCTGGTGCTGGCGGTCGTCGTCGGCGGCCTGCTGGTCACCCCGACGGTCGTCGCCTGGACCACGGTCGGCGCGGGCCGCGAGGACTGACCCCGACCCCGGCCGCCCGGCCTCGGCCGCCCGGCCCCGGCCGCCCGGCCCCCGCGCCCCCGCCGCCGCCTGTTGCCGAGATAGGACCCGCGCGCCGAGATAGGGCCGCAGACGGCCCTACCTCGGCGCGGAGGTCCTATCTCGACGAGTGTCGGCCGGGCGGCCGACGACGCGCGCGCCCGGCGGGGAGTCCCCCGTCGGGCGCGCGTCGCCGGTGCGGTCAGTCGACCGCGAGGGCCGCCACGGGGGGCGTCCGGGCCGCCGTGCGGCCCGGGAGCGCGGAGGCGAGCACTCCCGCCACCAGGGCCACCCCGAGCACCAGGCCCAGGTCGGCCCACGGCACCCGGAGCTGCAGGTCGGCGATCCCGGCGAGCACCGCGGCCGACCCGAGCCAGCCGTACGCCAGCCCGAGCGCGACGCCGACCACCGCGCCGACGCCCGCGATCAGCGCGCCCTCGACGGCCATCGACGCCCGCAGCTGCCGCCGGGTGAGCCCGAGGGCCCGGAGCGTCGCCGACTCGCGGCGCCGCTCGATCACCGACAGCGACAGCGTGTTGGTGACGCCGATGAGCGCGATCACCACCGCCACCGCCAGCAGCCCGACCACGACCGCGAGCAGGGTGTCGATCGCCCGCTGGTACAGCGCCCGCTCGAGCGCCGCGCCGGTGATGTCCAGCGCCGAGTCCGCCGTCAGGTCCTGCACCTGCTGCACGACCTGCCCCGAGTCGTTGATGTCCGCGACGCGCAGCCAGGCGGTGCTCTCGGTCCCGGCGGAGCCGATCGCGTCGAGCGTGGCCGGGGTGACCAGCACGGTCCAGTCGTCCAGCGGCACGACCACGGCGGTCAGGTCGACCGTGCCCGTCGCGGTGGACCCGGCGTCGCGCTCGCTGCGGGCGAGGGCGACGGTGTCGCCGTCCTCGATCCCGCTGCTGGCGGCCAGGGCGCGGGGCATGACGACGGTGCCGTCGCCGATCGCGTCGACCAGGTCGGCGTCGCGGAGCACGTCCGCGGCCTGCTCCGGCGTGATCCCGAGGGCGTCGACGACGTTCCCGGACCCGCCGACCTCGACGCTGTCCCGGGCGAGGGCGGCCACGGACTCGACCCCGGGGATGTCGGCGAGCGCGCCGACCGTGCCCGCCGGGAGCGCCTCGGCCACCGCGGTGCCGTCCTCGTCGGCGGTGTACGGAGACGCCACCGCGAGGTCGACCGGGAACCGGGTGTCCAGCTCGTCGTCCAGGGTGGCCCGGGCGGTGACGGCGCCGGTGCTCATCATCGCGACGAGCGTGACGCCGATCAGGAGCGCCGTGCTGGTGGCGGCGGTGCGCGCCGGGTTGCGGCCGGTGTTCGCGGCGGCGAGCCGCGCGGGCATCCCGAGCCGACCGACGAGGCCGCCGATCGCGGCGACGACCCGCGGCATCCAGAACACGGCGCCGACGAGCAGCCCGACGAAGGACGCCGCGCCGCCGAGGATGGCGACGCCCACAGCGGCGACGAGCGCCTGCTGGGACAGGGCCACCCCGCCGGCCAGCATCAGCGCACCGCCGACGACCAGCACCAGGCTGACGACCAGGCGGAACCGGCCTGCGCGGCTGCCCGCGGCGGGGGCGTCGGCCGGGCGCAGCGCGGCGATCGGCGCGACCCGGGTCGCGACGCGGGCGGGCGTCAGGGCGGCGAGCACGGTGACGACGAGGCCGACTGCGAGCGGCGCGACGACGCTCGCCACGGTGGGCCGCACGACGGTCGGGACCGGGAACGGCAGGTCCGCGTTCTGCATCACGAGCAGGGCGATCTGGACCAGCCCCGTGCCGAGCAGCGTGCCCGCGACCGAGGCGGCCAGCCCCAGCAGGCCGGCCTCCAGCAGCACCGACCCCCGGACCTGGGACCGCACGGCGCCGACGCAGCGGAGCAGGGCGAGCGTCCGGGTCCGCTGGGCGACCAGGACCTGGAAGGTGTTCGCGATGACGAGGCCGGCGACGATCATCGCGACGGCGGCGAACGCCAGCACGACGACGAGGATCGGGCCGGTGCCGTCGCTGCCGGACAGGGCGCGCTCCGCCGCGGCGTCGCGGGTCAGCACGATCGGGTCGGTGGTGCCGGAGGCGGTCAGCACGTCCTCGACGGCGTCGATCACGGTCGCGGTGTCGGCGCCCGGGTCGACGGCGACCAGCAGCTGGGAGGTCGCGGCGTCGGCGAGGGTGGGCGCGGCGTCGGCCTGGCCCCAGCCCGCCCAGAGGAGGGTGTCGGCCGTCGTGGCCAGCGCCGCGCCGTCATACTGGGCCCACGCGGACGTCGGGTCGGTGGTCAGGCCCACGACCTCGGCGTCGGCCCCGACCTCGCGGTAGGTGCCCTCGTCCTCGCCCGGTGCCGCCGTGGAGGCCTCGGTCGCGGCGTCGCCGGTCGCACCGGCCGTGGCCTCCTCGGTCGGGGCCGCGGTCGGGCTCGCCGCCGCGGCGTCGTCGGCGTCCGCCCCGCCGGCCGGCTGCCACGCGTAGTACGACACCGTGATCGTGTCCCCGACGCCCACGCCGAGCCGCTCGGCTGCCCGCTCGGGCAGCGCGATCTCGCCGTCCGCGGTCGGCAGGGCGCCGGCGGTCACGTGCTGGGTGTCGAAGGCCGGGTCGCTCGCCACGGGCACGAGCGTCTGCGAGATCGCCCGGTCGCCGGCGGACATGCTCACGTACGGGGCGACGATCCGCGGGTCGGCCGCCTTCACGCCGGGCGTCGCGCGCACGGCGTCGACGGTCTTCTCCGTCAGCGCGTCGCCGTTGCCGGCGTCGGCGATGACGTCGGCGGTCCCGTACGACGCGGTGAGCGAGTCGTACGAGATCCGCTGCATGACGTCACCGGCGAGCAGCGTCGCGGCGACGAACGCGGTGCCGATCGCGACCGCGATGCCCGCGGCGGTGAGCCGCCCGAGGCTGCGGCGCATCTGCGCCAGGGTGAGCCGCCACATCAGGCACCCACCGCCGTCTCGGTGACCTCGAGCTGGCGCAGCGCGTCCAGCCCGGCGAGCACGGCCTCGGGGGTCGGGTCGACGATGTCGCCGGCGATCCGCCCGTCGGCGAGCAGCACCACGCGGTCGGCGTAGGCGGCGGCCGTCGGGTCGTGCGTGACCATGATGATCGTGCGGCCGAGCTCGCGGACGGAGCGGCGCAGGAAGCTCAGCACCTCGGCGCCGGAGCGCGAGTCGAGGTTGCCGGTGGGCTCGTCGGCGAACACGACCTCGGGCTTGGCGATCAGCGCGCGGGCGATCGCGACGCGCTGCTGCTGGCCGCCCGACAGCTCGGACGGGCGGTGCGTGAGCCGCTGACCGAGGCCGAGGGTCGCGACCAGGGTGTCGAACCAGGCGCGGTCGGCCTTGGCGCCGGCGAGCTCGAGCGGCAGCAGGATGTTCTGCTCGGCCGTGAACATCGGCAGCAGGTTGAACGACTGGAACACGAAGCCGACTCGGTCGCGGCGCAGCCGGGTGAGCGCGTCGTCGTCGAGCGTCGTCACGTCGGTCTGCCCGAGGAACGCGGACCCGGAGGTCGCCGCGTCCAGGCCGGCGAGCACGTGCATGAGCGTCGACTTGCCGGAGCCCGACGGGCCCATGATCGCGGTGAACTCGCCGGCCGCGAAGTCCACGTCCACCCCGGCGAGCGCGCGCACCTCGGCCTCGCCGCGGCCGTAGACCTTGGTCAGGCCGCGGGCGCGGACGGCGGCCTCGCGGTGCTGCGGGGCCCCGGCGTGCGGGGGGATCGGGCCGGCGCCGGCGGCGGGGGCGGGGACGAACGGGTCCACGGCTGTGCTCCTGGGACTCGGGATCGGGACGTCCCCGACGCTACGGAGTGCGCCCGTCCCGCCGCGTCCACCCCCGGTCCGGACCTCGCGTCATCCCGGGGTACGACGCCCGGGCCGCGGCGCGCGACCGGGGCCCGACCGGCGCCGTGCCGGGGTCAGGCCCCGGGGACGACCAGGCCGGTCTCGTACGCCACGACGACCGCCTGCACCCGGTCCCGGGCGCCCAGCTTCGCGAGGATCCGCCCGACGTGCGTCTTGACGGTGGCCTCGGCGACGAACAGGTCCTCGCCGATCTCGGTGTTCGACCGACCGCGGGCCATCAGCACCAGCACCTCGCGCTCGCGGTCGGTGAGCGTCGCGAGCGCCTCGGCACCGGCCGACGCCTGCTGCTGCTCGGCGGGCAGGGCCGTGACCAGGTGCTCCAGCAGCCGCCGGGTCGACGACGGGGCGATGACCGCGTCGCCGCGGTGCACGGTGCGGATCGCGTCGAGCATGTCCTCGGGCGGCGTGTCCTTGAGCAGGAAGCCGCTCGCCCCCGCGCGGATCGCGGCGAGCACGTACTCGTCGATGTCGAACGTGGTGAGCACGATGATCCGCGGCGCGGGGTGCTCGGGCGTGCCCGCGGCGACGATCTGCTGGGTGGCGGCGAGGCCGTCGAGGTGCGGCATCCGGACGTCCATCAGCACGACGTCGACCGGGCCGAGGACGCCGGCCTGCGCGGTGCCCGCGGTGAGCGCCTGGACGGCCTGGGCGCCGTCGCCGGCCTCCAGGACCACCTCGAGGTCGGGCTGGGAGTCGATGACCAGGCGGAACCCGGCGCGCACGAGCTGCTGGTCGTCGACGAGGCCGACGCGGATGGCGGACATGGGCGTCAGCCTAGGGTGCCGGGCGCGGCGGCCCGGTCGTCCGCCGGCGCGCCCGGGGGCAGCGGCAGCTCCGCGCGCACCCGGAACCCGCCGCCGGGGCGCGGGCCGGCGCTCAGGGTGCCGCCGACCATCGTCGCCCGCTCGCGCATGCCGAGCAGGCCCTGCCCCGCGCCGTCGGAGTCCGCCGCGGCGCCCCGGCCGTCGTCGGTGATCTCCAGCACCAGCGCCGCTGCCTGCCACTGCGCGAGCACGGTGACCGTCACGTCGGGGCCGCCGTGCTTGAGCACGTTGGTCAGCGCCTCCTGGCAGATCCGGTACACCGTGAGCCCGATGCCGGGCGGCAACCGGCGCGGGGTTCCCATGCGCACGAGGGAGGCGCGCACACCGGAGGAGCGGACCTGCTCGACGAGGGACTCGAGGTCGTGCTCGGCCGGCTGCGGGGTGTAGGGCGCGGCGGTCGCCCCGGCGGCCGCGGCCGGGCCCGCGGAACCCGGCGCGCCCGGCGCGGCCGGCGCGCCCGGCACCCGCTCCGGCTCGCGCAGCACCCCGAGCAGCCGGCGCATGTCGGCCAGCGCCGCCCGGCCCGTCTCGGCGATCGTGCCGAGCGCGCGCGTCGCCGCCTCGGGGTCCGCCGCCGCCGCGTACCGGCCGCCGTCCGCCTGCGCCACGACGACGGAGAGCGAGTGCGCCACGATGTCGTGCATCTCGCGGGCGATGCGGGTGCGCTCGGCGGCCGTGGCGATGCGGGCCTGCTGGTCGCGCTCGACCTCCAGGCGCTCGGCGCGGTCGCGCAGCGCGGCGATCGTCACCCGCCGCGACCGCCGCACCAGGCCGAACGCCCAGACCGCGAGGGCCGTCACCGAGGCGAACAGCCACAGGGCGATCGCGGACGCCGCCATCTCCGCGAGGCTCCCGGCCCAGGACTGGAGCAGCAGCCCGGACACCATGACGAGGTTCCCCACGAGCGCCGAGCCCATCGCCGTGAGGTGGGCCCATCGCGGCCCGTGCACGGTGACCGAGTACAGGGCGAGCAGCACCGCCAGGTCCGACGGCAGCAGCAGCGGCACGCCCACGAGGAGGTGCAGCAGGCAGGCGGCGTAGACGGTCACCACCGAGGCGACCGGGTGCGTCCGCCGCCAGCCCAGGGGTGCCCACGCGAGCGCGGCCAGCGCCGCCCCGGCGTAGGAGCCGAGCCCCCAGTTGGGTGCCATGCTCGCCCCGAGCGGGACGACGACCAGACCCGTCAGCACCATCGCGCCGACGTCGATCCCGAGCTGGTGGCGTTCCTCCCACCGCGTGAGGCGTTCCCACCACGTCATCGCGCCAGAGTAGGTCGGCGCGCCGCCCGGGTCGTGCCCCCGCGGGCGGACCGAGGTCCCGGTCGGCGTCCGACCACGGGGGGACGGGCGGACTTCACCGAAGCGATACCCCGGTGAGCGGTGTCGTGGACCGTTCTTTGACCTAACATGGCGGAATGACGCAGGTGCTGCTGGCGGAGGACGATCCCGCGATTGCCGAGCCTTTGGCGCGGGCACTGGGCCGGGAGGGCTACGACGTCCGGGTCCAGGGCACCGGCCAGGGGGCCATCGACCGCGCGAGCGAGGCCGACCTCGTGGTGCTCGACCTCGGGCTGCCGGACATGGACGGGCTCGACGTGGCGCGCGCCATCCGGAACCAGGGCCTGACCACGCCGGTGCTGGTGCTGACCGCCCGCGCCGACGAGGTGGACCTGGTCGTGGGGCTCGACGCGGGCGCCGACGACTACGTGACCAAGCCGTTCCGGCTGGCCGAGCTGCTCGCCCGCGTGCGGGCCCTGCTGCGGCGCACCGGCGGGGACACCCCGGACGAGGACGAGCTGCGCAGCCAGGACGTCCGCGTCGACGTCGCGGCGCACCGCGCGTTCCAGGCCGAGCGCGAGCTGCACCTCACCGCCAAGGAGTTCGACCTGCTCCGCGTGCTGGTCGGCGCGGCGGGTACCGTCGTCGCCCGCGAGACGCTCATGCGCGAGGTGTGGGGCTCCGACCCGACCGGCTCCACCAAGACGCTCGACATGCACGTGTCGTGGCTGCGCCGCAAGCTCGGCGACGACGCGAGCGCGCCCCGCTACATCAGCACCGTGCGGGGGATGGGCTTCCGGTTCGAGTCGGGCGAGGGCAACCGGGGCTGACCCGTGCGCCGCCGCGTCCTCCAGGCCACCATCGCGGCCGTCACGGTGGCGGTCGTCCTGCTCGGGTTCCCGCTCGCCTTCCTCGGCGCGCAGTACGTCCGGGACAACGAGATCGGGTCGCTCGAGACCCGCGCGTCCGACCTGGCGCGGCAGATCGACAGCCGCGTCCAGGAGGGCACCCCGCTCTCGGACACCATGCTCGAGCCGTACGTCGACCGCGGCGGCGGCGTCGCCGTGAGCATCTTCGTCGTCACCACCGACGGCGCCCGGTACCAGGCCGGCCCGGACGTGCCCGAGCGCGCCATCACGATCACCGAGACGTCGACCACCGGCGCCCGGATCACGATGTACGCCCCGTGGTGGGACGTGTTCCTCATGAGCGCGCAGATCATGGGGCTGGTCGTCGCGGCCGCGATCGTCGCGTTCGCCGCCGGCATCGCCATGGCCATCTGGCAGGCGAACCGGCTCGCCGCCCCGCTCGTCTACCTGGCCGCGTCCGCCGAGCAGCTCGGCTCGGGCCAGGTGCGCCCGCAGCTGGAGCCGTCCGGGGTCGAGGAGATCGACCTGGTGGCGGCCGAGCTCGCGCGCAGCGCCGACCGGATGGCGGGCCGGCTCGCCGCCGAGCGGCAGTTCGCGTCCGACGCGTCCCACCAGCTCCGCACCCCGCTGACCGCGCTGACCATGCGGCTCGAGGAGATCATGCTGGCCTCCGACGACCCGGCGGTGCGCGAGGAGGCGCGGATCTCGCTGGAGCAGGTCGAGCGGCTGGTCACCGTCGTCGACGACCTGCTGACCCGGTCGCGGCGCGCGCAGGGCGGCACCACCGAGGCGATCCGGCTCGGCGACGTCGTGCACCAGCAGGAGGAGGAGTGGCGGCCGACCTTCGAGGCCGAGGGGCGCCGCCTCGTCATCGAGGTCGACCCGAAGGTCCAGGTGCTCGCCACGCCCGGCGCGCTGGCGCAGGTGCTCGCGACGCTGATCGAGAACTCGCTGCGGCACGGCGGCGGCACCACCACCGTCCGGTCCCGCGCGGGCGCCGCGCGCTCGGTCGTGGTCGAGGTGGCCGACGAGGGCGACGGCGTCCCGGACGACCTGGCGCCGCGGATCTTCGAGCGCGAGGTCACGTCCGGCAAGGGCACCGGGCTCGGCCTGTCCCTGGCGCGGGACCTGGCGTCGGCCGACGGGGCCCGGCTCGAGCTCGCGCAGCGGCGGCCGGCGGTGTTCGCGCTGTTCCTCGCGGGCGTGCCCGCGGCGATGGCGCCGGACGTGGTGCTGCCGCGGGGGTCGGTCATCTCGCCGCGCTCGGAGCGGGCGCGCCGGAGGCGCTGAGGCTCCCGCCCCGGCACCTACCCACCCGCGGTCACCCCCGGCGGGTGGGGGAGGGGCGCGCCGCGCGGCGCTAGCCTCGCCGCGAGGGGCGCCTCCCGCGGCGGGCGCCCGAGGGGGTGGGGTCGATGGCCGAGCAGCGTCCCGCGCCGGGGACGGCGGCGGACCTCACGGCGCGCATCGCCGCGCTGGAGGCGGAGAACGCGCAGCTGCGGGCCGCGGCGACGGCGCGCGCCGCGGCGGACGCGAGCGCGGGGCCGTCGACCGGCGGCGGTACCGGCACGCCGCCCCCGGCGCCCCGGCAGCGGCACCGGACCCGCGCCGCGGCGGCGGTGGTGCTGATCGTGCTCGGTGCCCTGCTCGCGCCCGTGGCCGTCGTCGCCGTGTGGGCCAAGGACCTCGTCACCGACACCGACCGGTACCTGGCCACCGTCGGCCCGCTGGTGGACGACCCGCAGATCCAGGGCGCCGTGACCAACCGGGTCACGGGCGCGATCGTCGAGGCCGCCGACCTGGACGGGCTCGCCTCGGACGCGGTGACAGCGGTCGAGGGGCTCGGCCTGCCGCCACGGGTGTCCGCGCTCGCCGGCTCGCTGCAGGCGCCGCTGGTGGACGCCGCGACGAACGTCATCCGCCGGGCGGTCGACGCCGTCGTGACGTCGGACGTGTTCGAGGCGGTGTGGGACGAGGCCAACCGGACGGTGCACGACCAGCTGAACGCCGTCCTGCGCGGCGACCCGGACGCGATCGCGAGCATCGACGCCCAGGGGACGCTGGTGGTCGACCTGACCGGCGTGGTGGACACCGTGCGCAGCTCGCTGTCGGACGCGGGCTTCACGGTGGTGGACCGGCTGCCCACGATCAGCGCGAGCTTCCCGCTGATGCAGAGCGCCGACCTGGTCCGCGCGCAGAACGCCTACCGGCTGCTGGACCTGCTCGGCACCTGGCTGATCTGGCTGTCGCTCGGCCTGCTGGCCGCGGGCGTGCTGGCCGCGGTGCACCGCGCGCGGGCGCTCGTGATCGCCGGGCTGTCGCTGGCCGGGGCGATGCTGCTGCTGGGCGCGGCGCTGACGATCGGGCGGTCCGTGTACGTCGACGCCCTCCCGCCGGGCGTGCAGCGCCCCGACGCGGCCGTCGTGGTCTACGACCAGGTGGTGGCGTTCCTGCGGGTCGCGCTGCGCTCGGCGTTCGTGCTCGGCGTCGTCGTCGCCCTGGTGGCGTTCCTCGCCGGCGGGACGTCGGCGGCGCGGTCGCTGCGGGCGTCCTGGAGCCGCGGTGCGACCTGGCTCCGGACGGCCGGCGAGCGGCGCGGGATCAGCACCGGGCCGGTGGGGGTGTGGTTCGGGGAGCAGCGGGTGCTGGTGCGCGTCGTGATCGGGGCCGGTGCGGCGCTGGCGCTGGTGCTCGCCGGGCACCTGACGCCGGCGTACGTGGCAGTCGTCGCGATCGTGGCCGTGGTGCTGCTGGCCGTGACGACGCTGGTCGCCCGGCCGCCGACGCCGCCGGCCGGGCCGCCGCCGTCCGACGGCGCGCCCGTCGCCGGCTGACCCGCCCGGCTCGCCGGCGTCGCTCGGCGGGCGTCAGTCGCGGGTGGCGCGCGGGTGCGGGACCGACGCCGACGCGGCGTGCCCGGGGTCGTCGGCGGAGCGCGACTCGTGGCCGACCTCGGCCAGGACGACCGGCAGGCCCGCGGACCCGGTGAACACGAACATCTTGTAGCCCACGTACCGCACGACCGTGCCCAGCACGATGCCGATGACGTTCGCGACGTTGTCCGAGAACGGCCCCGAGTGGCCCAGGACGTAGTGCGAGAACCACAGCGTGCCGACGGTGAACCCGATGCCGACCACGTTGATCGCGGAGAACAGCAGCAGCTCGCGCCCGCCCCGGTGCTTGCTCTGGCCGGCGAACGTCCAGTGCCGGCTGCCGAGCCAGGACACCAGCGTCGCGAGCACGACGGCGATGATGCGCGCGGTCAGCGGCTTGCCGTCCAGCGCGTCGACGGGGCCGAACCGCAGCAGGTTGTACGTGCCGAGGTCGACGACGAACGCGACCGTGCCGACCGAGCCGAACCGGACCAGCTCGAGGGCCCGGTCGCGCAGGGACCGGCGCGGCATGCGGTAGAGCAGGCCGTGCAGCAGTCCGGGACGGGCCTCGGGGGCGGGTCCCGGTGCGGCCGCGAGGCGGGGCGCACCGGAGGGAGTCACCCCGACAGGGTACGGCGAGACGCTGGGGGACCGCTGTGCGAGGTCGGTTAGGCTCACGGCTCGTGGCAGCACCCGTGGTGGCAGTGGTCGGTGGTGGGCAGCTCGCCCGCATGATGGCGCCCGCGGCGACGGCGCTCGGCGTGCACCTGCGGGTGCTGGTCGAGGACGCCGTGTCGTCGGCGGCGCAGGTGGTGGTCGACGCGCCCGTGGGCGCGGCGGCGGACCCGGTGGCCGTCGAGGCGCTCGTGGTCGGCGCGGACGCGCTCACCTTCGAGCACGAGCACGTGCCGAACGGCCTGCTCACCGAGCTGCAGGACCGCGGCGTCGCGGTGCGCCCCGGCCCGGACGCGCTCGTGCACGCGCAGGACAAGATCGTGATGCGGACCCGGCTGACCGCGCTCGGCGTGCCGTGCCCGCGGTGGGCGCCGCTGGACTCGGCCGACGACCTCGCGGCGTTCCTCGCGGCCGGCGACGGCACCGCCGTGGTGAAGACCGCCCGCGGCGGGTACGACGGCAAGGGCGTGCGGGTCGTGCGGTCCGCCGACGAGGCGGCCGACTGGCTGACGGCGGCCGCCGACGGCACCGGGGCCCCGCTGCTGGCCGAGGAGCGGGTGCCGTTCACCCGGGAGCTGGCCGCGCTCGTGGCCCGCACGCCGTCCGGCGAGGTCCGCACCTGGCCGGTCGTCGAGTCGGTGCAGCGCGACGGCGTGTGCGCCGAGGTGGTCGCCCCGGCGCCCGACCTCGACCCGCGCACCGCCGCCACCGCGGAGCGGATCGCCCGCGAGGTGGCCGAGGGCCTGGGCGTCACCGGCGTGCTGGCCGTCGAGCTGTTCGAGGTCGCCGACCCCGACGGCGGCGCCCCGCGCGTGCTGGTGAACGAGCTCGCGATGCGCCCGCACAACTCGGGGCACTGGACGATCGACGGCGCGGTGACCAGCCAGTTCGAGCAGCACCTGCGCGCCGTGCTCGACCTGCCGCTCGGCGGCACGGAGGCCCGCGCGCCCTGGACCGTGATGGCCAACGTGCTGGGCTCGACCCGCGCCGCGCTCACCGACGGCCTGGCCGAGGTGGCCGCGCTCGACCCGGGCGCCAAGGTGCACCTGTACGGCAAGGGCGTGCGCCCGGGCCGCAAGCTCGGGCACGTGACCGTGTCCGGGGACGACCTGGCCGACGTGCGGCGCCGGGCGGTCGCCGCGGCGGCCGTGCTGCGCGGCGACACGACCCCCTGACCCGCCCCACCCACCACCCCACCGGAGGCACCGCATGGCCACCCCGCTCGTCGGCATCGTCATGGGCTCGGACTCGGACTGGCCCGTCATGGAGGCGGCGGCCGAGGCGCTCGCCGAGTTCGACGTCCCGGTGGAGGTCGACGTCGTCTCCGCGCACCGGCAGCCGGACAAGATGGTCGCCTACGGCCGCGAGGCCGCCGGGCGCGGGCTGCGGGCGATCATCGCGGGCGCCGGCGGGGCGGCGCACCTGCCGGGCATGCTCGCGGCGGTCACGCCGCTGCCCGTGATCGGTGTGCCGGTGCCGCTGGCCCGGCTCGACGGGATGGACTCGCTGCTGTCGATCGTGCAGATGCCCGCGGGCGTGCCGGTCGCGACGGTGTCGATCGGCGGCGCCCGCAACGCCGGGCTGCTCGCCGCCCGCATCCTCGGGGCAGGCACCGACGAGACGGCCCGCCGGCTCGCGGCGGCGATGCTCGCGTTCCAGGACGACCTGCGCGCGCAGGCCGACGCCAAGGGCGAGCGGCTGCGCTCCCTGCACGGCGACGGCCGCCGCCCCGCGGTGGGCTTCGGCGGCTGACGCCGGCCGCCTTCGCCGAGTCTCCACTTCGCGTCTGCGGGACCGCGGTCGCGGACAGGCGCGAGATGGAGAGTCGGCGGGGGAGACTCGCACGGGGGAGTCGGGCACGGGGTCCTGAGCATCGCGAGGGTGGCCCGCGCACGGCGTGAAGGTCTCGTCGAGAGGCGCCGGGGGCGGGTCCTCTCGACGGGCGGACCGCCGGTCCGACACCTACCGTCGAGACGGTGACGACCACCGCGCCGCCCCGCACCGCCCGACCCGACGCCGCCCCGGCGCCGGGCCGCACCCCCTCGACCGCCGCGCGGGCCCCCCGCCTCGCCGCGCTCGACGCCCTGCGGTTCCTCGCCGCGATCGGCGTGCTCGCGTACCACTTCACCGCCCGGCAGACCGACGCCTGGGGGCGTGACCTCGCCGAGGTCGCCCCCGCGATCGCCGGCTGGGCGACCTACGCGTCGCTCGGTCCCGAGCTGTTCTTCGTGATCAGCGGCTTCGTCATCCTCATGACCGCGTGGGGCCGGTCGGTGCCCGACATCGTCGGCTCGCGGGTCGCCCGGCTCTACCCGGCGTACTGGACCGGCGTCTTGCTCACCGGCGCGCTGCTGCTGCTCGTCTGGGAGGGCAAGCAGATCACCGGTGGCCAGGTGCTGGTCAACCTCACGCTCCTGCAGTCGCTGTTCGACGTCGGGCACGTGGACGGCGTGTACTGGACGCTCTGGGTGGAGCTGCGGTTCTACGTGCTGATCGCGCTGTTCGCGGCGGTCGGGATCACCCGGCGGCGCGTGCTGTGGTTCGCCGCGCTGTGGCCGGCGGCGGCGATGCTGGCCCGGACGCTCGGCTGGTCGGACGCCGTGACCTGGCTGGTGGCGCCCTACGCCCCGCTGTTCGCGGCCGGCATGGCGCTGTACGTCATCCACCGCACCGGGCACGCCGTCGTGCCGTGGCTGCTGGTGGCGGCCAACACCGCCGTCGCGACGGCCGCGCTGGTGCCCGCCCGGATGCACTCGCTGGGCGCCAACTCGGTGGTCGAGCCGAGCGCGGTGCTGCTCGCGGTCGCGCTGCCCGCGTGCGTCGGCCTCGTCGCCCTGGTGTCCCTGACCCCGCTCGCGCGGTGGCGCTGGGCCGGGCTCACCGCCGCGGGCGCGCTGACCTACCCGCTGTACCTCACGCACGAGTACTGGGGCCTGTGGATGATCCACCTGCTGCACGACCGGCTCCCCGTGTGGGCGGTCCTCGCCTCTGCGACCGCGTTCTCGCTCGCGCTGGCGTGGCTGGTGCACCGGTTCGTGGAGAAGCCGTTCGGGCCCCGGCTGCGCCGCGCGACCACCGCGGGCTGCGAGCGGGTGCGGGACGCGCTCGTCGGGCTGGCCGGGCTCGTGCGCGCCGGGTTCCGGCCCGGTCAGGAGCCGGGGACGCCCCCGACCACGCCCGGCTCGAGGGAGCCGTCCCGGATCGCCGCGAAGAAGGACGGCGTCTGGTCCGGGTCGAGGAGCACGGTGGACCCGGCGTTGCCCGGGCGGTAGTCCAGGCTCTTGATCGGCGGGGTGCCGGTGATGCCGCCCGGGCCGGTGGCGGCGCGGAACGCCAGCGCCAGGCGCCCCAGGTCGACGATGCCCGTCTCGTCGCTCGCCGTCAGCACGGCGGTGCCGGAGTCGATCAGCGAGACCTGCTTGCCCGGCTGGAACAGCAGCGCCGGGTTCTCGGCCTTGGCGGCCACCG
This sequence comes from Cellulomonas sp. GbtcB1, assembly GCF_019091725.1. NCBI lineage: Bacteria > Bacillati > Actinomycetota > Actinomycetes > Micrococcales > Cellulomonadaceae > Cellulomonas > Cellulomonas sp. GbtcB1. The sequence continues at coordinate 27,748 of NZ_JAGXJG010000055.1, forward strand.
CGCTGATCAGGGCGCGCTGGCGCAGGCCGCGGCCGATGTCGCCGGACGGGTCGGAGTAGCGCATGCGCGAGTAGGCGAGCGCCTGGACGCCGTCGACGGTCTTGCAGCCGGGGGCGTCCCAGACCAGGCCGGAGTTCGTGTCGTTCAGCGGGAACGTGATGCCGGTGCTGCCGTCCAGGCACAGCTCGACGCCGCCGAGCGCGTCGACGATCTGCTCGACCCCGCCGAAGCCGATCTCGACGTAGTGGTCGACCGTGAGGCCCGTCAGACCCTCGACGGTCTGGACGAGCAGGGGCGCGCCACCCCAGGAGAACGCCGCGTTGAGCTTGCTCGGGTCGTGGTCCGGGATGTCGACGTAGGTGTCGCGGGGGAGCGAGATGAGCGCGGCCGGGCCCGAGTCGGGGACCTGCAGCAGCAGGATCGTGTCGGTGCGCGCGCCGACGGTGTCCGGGTCCTCGATGGCCCCGTCCTCGCGGGAGTCGGAGCCGGCGAGCAGGTAGGTGGTGCCCGGGGTGTCCGCCGCCCCCGACAGCGCGGACACGTGCTGGATCTTGCCGTTCGCCCACAGCAGGAGGCCGATCGGCCACGCGAGCAGCAGCACGAGCGCGACGACCACCACCGCGGCGACCACGCGGCCGCGGCGGCGCCGGCGGCGCGGGGCGGTGGGCGGCGCCGCGCTCGCGGGGTCGGCGGGGCGGGTGCCCGGCG
>NZ_JAGXJG010000541.1:0-238 GCF_019091725.1 Cellulomonas sp. GbtcB1
CCGGCAACCACTCGGGCGAGATCCCCGACCTGTCGGGCGGCCCGCTGCGGTACGCCGGCTGGACGGCCTGCTACCGCCGCGAGGCGGGGTCCTACGGCAAGGACACCAGCGGCATCATCCGGGTGCACCAGTTCCACAAGGTCGAGGCCTTCTCCTACACGACCGTCGAGGACGCCGCGGACGAGGACCGCCGCATCCCGCCCTGGCAGGACCAGATGCGCGGAGTGGTCCCGGTGGC
>NZ_JAGXJG010000542.1:0-238 GCF_019091725.1 Cellulomonas sp. GbtcB1
AGTTTCTTTGTTAAAAGTTATGAATTTTGAAAGAAAATGTGATGTTTTGTTTCTGTGAATTGCTGGATGTTGTTGTTTGTTTTCAGAGGTTATATTATGGTGGTATAAGAGGTTTTAAGCTAGTTTGATTGCTGTTTAGGTGGTTTTGCTCAAGCTTGAGTTTGGAACTCAAAGCTTGAGCTCCAATGGCAAATTTTGTGTATGTGGTTTCTGGGTAGGTTTGATGCCTTGGAATTGT
>NZ_JAGXJG010000543.1:0-238 GCF_019091725.1 Cellulomonas sp. GbtcB1
CTCGCCGCGGCGACCGGACTGACGTTCGTCGACGACGGCGTGGTCGCGGCGCCCGCCGACCCCGACCGGTACGCGTTCCTCCCCGCCCCGTACGGCGGCCGGTGGGCGCCGGTGCTGGTCCGGTTCGCCGACGCGGCGACCGGGCCGGCGCTGGCCGGCGACGTCGTGGGGGTGGGCGGCCCGCAGTCGGTGGCCGGCGCGCGCGGCCGGACGTCCGACGTGGCCGGCGTGGTCTACC
>NZ_JAGXJG010000544.1:0-238 GCF_019091725.1 Cellulomonas sp. GbtcB1
ACATGTCTGTGACTTTACTGGTAGTAGGGTCGCAAATGCTCAACATTCCAATGGTTCTTTATTAGCGAGTCGTTAAGCCGAGCTAATTTATAAACCCTTACTCCCACTATTGCTTCGTTCACATTAGGACCTTCTCAGTTTGGATTAAATACTCCTATAGATGCGTCTCTCGTGTTTGCAAATACTCGTCTTAGCACCAAGTCACCGACGTTAAAGAGCCTTTTCTTCACTTTCTTGT
>NZ_JAGXJG010000545.1:0-237 GCF_019091725.1 Cellulomonas sp. GbtcB1
TGGGCGCAGCGTCCGTCCGGCCCGGCCGCGGGGGGCGGGCTGCCCGCGGGCCGGATGCCGATCGTCAGGGAGGGGCGCGGGGCGTCGTCCTCGGGCCCGCAGCACTCGCGGCCCACGCGCGCACCTCCGCCGCGGTCGTGGGCGCGTCCGGCTCGCACGCGGCGCAGCACCCCGGCACGTCGCAGGTAGCGCTGGTGCAGGGTTCGCCCTCGTCGACGGCGAGGACCACGTCGACCA
>NZ_JAGXJG010000546.1:0-237 GCF_019091725.1 Cellulomonas sp. GbtcB1
GGCATGGTCGCGACGCTGCGGTTCGACACGGCGCGGATGGCGTCGCTCGCGCCGCAGGGCTTCTCGCTCGCGCCCGACATCGCCGAGTGGCTCGTCCGCGAGGGGGTGCCGTTCCGGGTGGCGCACGGGGTCGCGGGCGCGTGCGTCCGGGCCTGCGGGCAGCACGAGCCGGCCGTGGAGCTGGGGGAGCTGACGGACGACGAGCTCGCCGCGATCCACCCGGCGCTCACCCCCGAG
>NZ_JAGXJG010000547.1:0-237 GCF_019091725.1 Cellulomonas sp. GbtcB1
ATCGTCGTCGCCGTGCAGCGCGTGCTGGGCGTGCCGGTGAAGCTCGTCGGGCTCGGCGAGGGGCCGGACGACCTGGCGCCGTTCGACCCGGAGGGGTTCGTGGACGGCATCCTGGGGTGACGCCCGGGGCGCCCGCGCCCCGTCCCCGCCGACCGGGCCCCGTCCCGCCCCCTGAGACGCGGGCCGTCCCGCAACACGATGTTGCCGCGCGCGGACCGCTCGTCACCCCCGTGTAAC
>NZ_JAGXJG010000548.1:0-237 GCF_019091725.1 Cellulomonas sp. GbtcB1
GTCCCGGTCCCGCGGCCAGGAGCGCCGCCCCCGCGCGCGTCACCGGCCCCGTGGTCGTCCCCGCGCACGACGAGGCGGCGGTCGTCGGCCGCACCCTCGCCGGGCTCGCGCCGTGGGCCCGGGCGACCGGGGTCGGCGTGGTCGTGGTGTGCAACGGCTGCACCGACGGCACCGCGGACGGGGCGCGGCGGTTCCCCGGGGGGCGGGGGGTCCAGCTGGCCGGGGGGGCCAAGCCCC
>NZ_JAGXJG010000549.1:0-237 GCF_019091725.1 Cellulomonas sp. GbtcB1
ACGATCGGCGGCTCCGACAGCACGTGGGGGCGGATCGGCGTGATCCTCGCGGTCGCGCTGGTGTACGGGATCGTCAACGCGATCGTGAAGCCGATCGTCAACATCATCACGATCCCGCTGTACATCCTCACGCTGGGCCTGTTCACGCTGGTCGTCAACGCGCTGCAGCGCATGCTCACCGCCTGGACCACCGAGCAAACCGGCTGGGGCCTGCGGATCGGCGCCTTCGGCGACGCG
>NZ_JAGXJG010000056.1:0-28265 GCF_019091725.1 Cellulomonas sp. GbtcB1
TTCGCGCCGTCGCCCGCCGCGGCGCGCTCCTGCGCCCCCGGCCCCGTCGCGGCCGCCAGCAGGAACCGCCGGGCGGCGCGCAGCCGCGGCCCCTCGTCGGGCAGGTCCGGCGCGGCGAGCAGCGCCCGCGCCTCGTCCCGCCGCCCGACCGACAGCAGCAGCCGCCCCCGCGCGACCCGGGCCGCGGCGTGCGGCCCGCGGACGGGCTCGAGCAGCTGCAGGCCGCGCTCGGGCTGACCCGCGGCGAGGGCCAGCACCGCCCGCGACGCGGCGAGCCGCGCCCGCCAGTACCCGGTGGTCGGTGCGCGCCGACCGCGGTGCAGGGCCGACGCGAGCGCCTCCTCGCCGGCGACCGCCTGGCCGAGCAGCAGGTCGGCCGTGGCGTGCGCCTCGGCGAACGCGGGCCAGAACTCGTTGGTCCGCAGCTCGCCCGCCAGGTCGTCCAGGAGCGCCACCGCGGCGGCCGCGTCGCCGTCCTCGAGGGCCAGGTGGACCCGCCCCAGGTCGAGCGGCGACCGCCGGTAGGCGGTCTCGGGCCGCCGGGGCGGCTCCGTCGCCGCGGCGGCCCCGACCGCCGCGCGTGCGCCGGCCACGTCGCCCTGCACCGCGAAGAAGCCGGCCGCGAGCGCCTGGGCCGTGAACGCGCCGAGCGAGCCGGTCCGCTCGTGCGCCAGCCCGCCCGCAGCGACGGCGAGGCCGCGCTCCACGTCGCCCGCGGTCAGCAGCGACGTGCCGAGCTGCCGGTGCAGCAGCGCCCGGAGCCCGTCGACGGTCGCGTCCGACCCGGGTGGCGTCGCGGCGAGGTGCTCCACGGCCGAGAGGGCCGCGGTCCGGGCGCGGCCGCCGCGGCCGAGCAGCCGCATCGCGACGCTCTCGGCGGAGCGGAGCACCGCGCGCTCGGCGGTCGTCGCCCGCGGCAGGTGCAGCACGGCCCCGCCGGCGGCGACGGCGAACCACTCCAGCGCCCGCGCCCGGTGCTCGGCCCGGGTGTTGTGCAGCAGCGCGAGGAGCAGCGCCAGCGCCGGGCGGGCGGCGACCGCGGTCCGGGGCAGCCGCTCGAGCACCCGGATCGTGTCTTCCGCGCTCGTCCGCTGGCCGGCGCCCCAGACGCGCATCACGACGGTCGTCACCAGGTCGACGTCACCGGTCTCGGCCGCGGCGTGCAGCGCGGGGTAGTACCGGCCCGCCTCCAGGCCCCAGTCGACGACGGTGCGGAGCAGCCCGTCGACGGCCTCCGGCTCCGCGCGCTCGAGGTCGGCCCGCAGGGCGGCGCGGACCACCGGCGTGAGCCGCAGCTCCGGCCCGTCCGGCGCGGGGGCACCGCCCGGGACCGCGGCCCGCTCCTCCCACGCGCCGAGCCCGTCGCGCTCGAGCCGCGCGAGCAGCGCCGCGCCGCCGTCCCCCGCGAGGGCGTCCGCGAGCGCGGGCGGCAGGGTCGCGGCGACCGAGAGCCGGCGCGCCGCCGCCAGGACGGCCTCCTCGCCCGGGTCGCGCTCCAGCACCGCCCGCACCCCGCGCGCCGCGACGTCGACCAGGTCGTGGTGCGACGCCGTGCGCAGGTCGACGGTGCCGGCCGCGGCGGCGAGCGCGACCGTCCGCACCAGCACCCCGAGCCCGTCGCCCGCCTCCCGCACCCGGTGCGCCGCGGCCGGGTCCTGGCCGGCGCGCGCGAGCACGTCCGCCACCTCCGCGTCGTCCAGCCGCAGGTCCTCCGGTCCGAGCGCCACCACGTCCAGCCGCAGCGCCGCGGCGGCGAGCAGCCGGTCCTGGGTCGCACGGGTGGTGACGGCGACGTGCAGCAGGTCCGTCCCCGCGAGCACCTCGACCAGGTCGTCGTCGACCCGCGGCGAGGAGATCGCCTCGTAGCCGTCCAGCACCAGCAGCACCGGGCCCGCCATCGCGCGGAGCGCCCGGACGACCTCGGCCGCGGCCGCCCGCCCGCCGCGCCGGACGGCACCGCGCGCCGCGTCGGCGGGCCCGTCGTCCAGCAGCCCCGCCCCGGCGATCTGCTCGAGCAGGGCCGACCACGGCTCCGGGCCGGCGGCCTCGGCGTCGAGCCAGACGACAGCGCGCTCCGCCGGGACGCCCGCGCGCACCCAGGACGCGAGCAGCAGGGTCTTGCCCGCGCCCGCGGGACCGTGCAGGACCACGAGCGACGCGCCCGGGTCGAGCAGGGCGAGCGGGCGCGGTCGCGGCACCGCCCAGCTCGGCACCCGAGGGACGCCGCGCGGTGCCGGGGTCGCGGGAGGCACGGGGGTCACCGCCCGCTCCGCGCCGCCGCGGCCAGCGCCACGGCGCCGGCCAGCACCGCGAGGACGGCGGGCGCCTCCGGCCGCAGCCCGTAGGCCGAGGTGGCCAGCAGCGGCCCGAGGACGAACGTCGCGGCGTTCCCCGCGTTGACGAGGCCGGCGACGTCGCCCTGGCTGCCGGGGCCGACCGCGACCGACGCCGCCGACGTGCAGCCCGCCGCCGCGCCGCCCACCGCGGCGCCGAACAGCGCCGCGACCCCGACGAGCACGGGCGCCGGCACCGGCGCGAGGTAGACCGCGAGCGCCCCGAGGGCCAGGGCCGACCCCACGCGCACGAGCCGCCAGGGCGCCCACCGCAGCCGGGGCACCAGGAGGCCCTGGGAGACCATCGACCCCACGCCCGCCGCGAGCAGCAGGCCGCCGGTCAGCGCCGTCGCGCGGGCCGGGCCGAGGCCGTACCGGTCCTGCACGAGGAACCCGACGCTGCCCTGGACCAGCGCGAGCGCGAGGAACACGGCCACCGAGGCGACGACGGCCGCCCGCACCCCGGGCACCGCGAGGCCGCCGAGCAGGTCGGCGCGGGGGCGGTCGGGCACGAGGTGCGCCGGGGCGTCGGCCGCCGGACCGCCCACCGCCGGGCCCACCCCGACCGGGTCGTCCACGACCGAGCCGCCGACCGCCGCGCCCTCGCCCCCGAGCCGGCCGCCGGCCGCCATCACCACGACCACGGCACCGGCGAGCAGGACCACCGTCGCGAGCACGGGCGCCGCCGTGCCCAGCCCCGCGAGGGCGGCCGCGAGCCCCGCGCCGACGGCGGTCGCGAGCCCGCGGACGGCGCCCGCCCGGGCGATCCAGCCGACCCGCTCGGCCTGGGAGCGGGACCGGGCGACGAGCACCACCTGGGTCGCGGGTCCCGCGGCGGCGACGGCGGCCCCGATCCCGAGGCCCCGCGCGAGCAGCAGCAGCGCCCACGCCCAGCCCGCGTGGGCGGGCCCGGCAGCGAGCACCGCGGCGACGACGCCCGCGCCGAGCGCGCCGGCCAGCACCGCCGCCAGGAGCACGGGTCGGGGTCCGCGCCGGTCGGCCCGGCGCCCCCACCACGGGCTCGACAGCACGACCACCGCGGCGGACAGCGACGTCACCGCGCCGGCCTGCCAGTCGGCCAGCCCGAGCTGCCGCGTCAGCGCGGGCAGCACGGCCGCGGTCGCGACCTGGGCCACCCCGACGGCGCCGAGGGCGAGCAGCGCCACGACCGCGCCGCCGCGGCGAGCTCCGACGACCGGCCCCACCTGCGGCGGGACCGCGACGGACGGCAGGGGGCGCGACGGCACAGCCGCACCCTACCGACGCCCGCGGGCCGACCCGCCCGGCCGTCCGCTCCCGATCCGGCCCCGTCGCCGGGCGCCGAGCACCCGGCACCGAGTGCCTATCGGACACGTCGACTGCCTACCCAGCGGATAGGCAGTCGACGTGTCGCATACGCACTCGGGCGGGTGGGGCGGGCGGGCGGGCGGGTGGGGCGGCGGGCGGGCGGGCGGCCGGGCGGGCGGGCGGCGGGGCGGGCCGGGGCAGACCGGGTCCCGGGCCCCGGGGCGGGCGGAGCGCCGCGCTAGGGTGCCCCGCATGGCGCGCAGGGCGGCGGTGACGCTGCAGGAGGTGGCCCGGGCTGCGGGCGTGTCCCCGCGCACCGTCTCGAACGTCGTCACCGGCTACCCGCACGTCGCCCCCCGGACCCGCGCGCACGTGCAGTCCGTGATCGACCGGCTCGGCTACCGCGCGAACGCCGCCGCCCGCTCCCTGCGCACCGGCCGCACCGGCCTGCTCGGCCTCGTGGTGCCCGCGCTGGACCAGCCGTACTTCGCCGAGCTCGCCCGAGCCGTGGTGCGCGAGGCCACGGGCGCGGGGTTCACGGTCGTGGTCGACCAGACCGACGGCGACCCCGACCGCGAGCGGGAGCTGCTGCTGCGCGGCCCGCGCGGCGCGCTGTTCGACGGCCTGGTGCTCAGCCCCCTGGCGCTGACACCCGACGACCTGGCCGCCGCGGACCCGGACCGGCCCGTGGTGCTGCTGGGCGAGCGGACCGTCCCGACGTCGTTCGACCACGTGCACATCGACAACGTCGCCGCCGCGCGCGAGGCCACGGCGCACCTGGCGGCCGCGGGCCGGCGACGCATCGCGGCGATCGGGCTCGAGCCCGGCGCCGCCGCCCGTACGGGCCGCCAGCGCGAGGCGGGGTACCGGCTCGCGCTGGAGGACGCCGGGCTGACCGTCGACCCGCGGCTCATGCGGTACGTCGACGCCTACGAGCGGTCCGCGGGGTTCGACGCCATGTCGGCCCTCCTGGACGAGGACCCGCGGCCGGACGCGGTGTTCTGCTTCACCGACGTGCTGGCGGCGGGCGCGCTCCGCGCGTGCCTGACCCGCGGGGTCCGGGTGCCTCAGCACGTGGCGATCATGGGGTTCGACGACGTCGAGGAGGCGCGGTTCGCCACGCCGTCGCTGTCCTCGGTGCGGCCGGACCGGGACGCGATCGCGCGGGCCGCGGTCGGCCGGCTGGTGACGCGGGTGCAGCTCGGCGAGGAGGCCGGGCCCGCGCAGGACGTGACCGTGCCGCACGCGGTCGTGGGCCGGGAGTCGACCGCCGCGTCCTGATTCCCGCGTCGCACGCGGCCCGGCACCGACACGCACCGGCACACGACGTGACGCGCGCGTTTGCCACGTGGCAACATGGCGGTGCGCGACCTGGCCAGCACTCCCGCGACCCCGAAGGACCGCCATGACGACGACGTCAGCAGCCGACCGCGGCCTGCACCCCCGGCCCCAGCTCGTCCGCCCGGACCGCTGGTGGTCGCTCGACGGGCCGTGGGCCTTCGCGTTCGACGACGCGGACGCCGGGCTGCGCGAGCGCTGGCACGCCCCGGACGCGGCCGGCCGGTTCGACCGGGAGATCGTCGTGCCGTTCCCGCCGGAGTCGACCGCCTCGGGGATCGGCGACCACGGCGACCACGCGGCCCTCTGGTACCGCCGGTCGTTCGCGGTCCCGGCCGACCTGGGCGCGGGGCCGGGCGCCGACCGGCTGCTGCTGCACCTCGGCGCCGTCGACCACGAGGCCGACGTGTGGGTCGACGGCCAGCACGCGGTCCGGCACGAGGGCGGCCAGACCCCGTTCTCGGTCGACGTCACCGACCTGCTCGACCCGGCGACCGCGCCCGACGCGCACGTCGTCGTGGTGCGCGCGACCGACGACCGCACCGACGTGGAGCAGCCCCGCGGCAAGCAGGACTGGCAGCCCGAGCAGCACGCGATCTGGTACCACCGCACGTCGGGGATCTGGCGCACGGTCTGGCTGGAGCAGGTGCCTGCGGTCGCCGTGGCCGACGTCGCGTGGCGGCCCGACGTCCCGGGCGGGCGGGTGACCGCCCAGGTCCGGCTGCGCGCCACCGCACCCGCGGGCACCCGGGTCCGGGTGCGGCTGACCCGGGCCGGCGAGGACCTGGGCGCCGCCGAGGTGCCGGTCGAGGGCTCGGTGGCCGACGTGTCCGTCGCGATCCCCCGGCAGGCCAACGGCCAGCTCTACGAGCGGCTGCTCTGGTCGCCGGACAGCCCGGTGCTGCTCGACGCGGAGGTCACCCTGCTCGGCCCGGACGGCGCGGAGCTCGACCGTCTGGAGTCGTACTGCGGCCTGCGCTCGGTCGCGGTGCACGGCGGCGCGCTGCTGCTCAACGACCGGCCGTTCTTCCTCCGGTCCGTCCTCGAGCAGGGGTACTGGCCGGAGTCGCACCTGACCCCGCCGAGCCCCGACGCCCTGCGCGCCGAGGTGCAGCTGACCAAGGACCTCGGGTTCAACGCGGTCCGGGTGCACCAGAAGGTCGAGGACCCGCGGTACCTGTACTGGTGCGACGTGCTCGGGCTCGCGGTGTGGTCGGAGACGGCCGGCGCGTACCGGTTCAGCGACGAGGCGGTCGCCCAGCTGACCCGCGAGTGGCTGGACGTCGTGCGGCGCGACGTGTCGCACCCGTCGATCATCGCGTGGGTGCCGTTCAACGAGTCGTGGGGCGTGCAGCACATCCCGCACGACCCGGCGCAGCAGGCCTACAGCCGGGCGCTCACCGACCTGACCCGCGCGCTCGACCCGACCCGCCCGGTCATCTCGAACGACGGCTGGGAGCACACGGCCTCCGACCTGCTGACCGTGCACGACTACGCCGACAGCGGCGCGGTGCTCGGCCCGCGGTACGCGGACGCGGCGGCGGTGGCGGCGACCCTCGACGGCGTCGGGCCCGCCGGGCGGCGGATGTGGGTCGGCGGCCCGGCGCCCGAGCCGGGGACGGTCCCGGTGCTGCTGACCGAGTTCGGCGGCGTCTCCTACGCGCCCGGCGCGCCCGAGGGGTCCTGGGGCTACTCCGAGGCCCGGTCGACCGAGGACCTGGAGGCGCGGCTGTCCGACATCGTCGGGGCCGTCCGCGCGTCGACGGTGCTGCAGGGCTACTGCTACACCCAGCTCACCGACACCGGCCTGGAGACGAACGGGCTGTGCGACGAGCACCGGAACCCGAAGCTCCCGCCGGAGACCTACCGCCGGATCTTCGCGGGCTGAGCGCCGTCGCCCGCGCGGGGCTCCTCCTCGCGCCGCGCGGGCGTCAGCGTCTCCCACACCGGGCCGAACACCAACCACGCCACCAGCACGAGCGTGGCCCGCGCCCCCCAGCCGAGCAGCACCTCCCGCTGCTGCGCCGCCGCCTCGCCGGCCCCGGAGGCGACGAGCAGCAGCACGCCGAGCACCACCCACGCGACGGCCCAGGCCAGCAGCACCCGGAGCCACAGCGCCCACTCGTACCGGACCCGCACCGGCCCGTGCTTCGGCGGCCGCACCGGCTCGGGCCCGCCGAAGAACCGGTGCGCCACCCACGCGTCGACCGCGTGCACCGTGCGCTTCCCGAACGCGACCGTGAAGCCGAGGTAGAGCGCCGCGAGCCCGTGGGTCCAGGTCGCCTCGCTGCCCCGGAGCAGGTCGCCGACCGTCGCGACCAGCAGCACCACCTCGAGCAGCGGCTCGCAGAGCAGCAGCACCGTCGACAGGCGGCGCCGCCGCAGCACGTAGCGCGCGACGACCGCCGCCGCGAGGAACACCCAGAAGGCGACCTCGCAGGCGACGACGAGCAGGGCGACGGGGTTCTCGCGCAGGGCGTCCATGCCGGGCAGCCTCGCGGCGGGGAGGGAGCGCCGTCGTCGGCCGTCCGCACGATCCCGGCGGCGCGGGTCGTCCGTTCGGAGGACCCGCCGGGCGGGGGTCCGTGCTGGGATGGCCGCATGGCCCCGCGACGACCCGCCCGGTGGCCGCGGCTCGACGACCGCGGCGTCGCCCTGGTGTACCTCGGCCTCGGCCTGCTGCTGCTCGGTCTCGGGGTGACCAGCACCGCCCCCGCGGCCGACGGACCGGCGGCGGACGCGCTGCACGCCGCGCTCCTGGTCGCCGGCTGCGCGGCCCTCGCCGCCAAGCGCCGGCACCCGCTGGCGGTGCTGCTCGTGGCGACGGGCGCGTTCGCCGGGACCCTGCCCGTCGGCGGCTCGGTCGGCCTGCTGCTGGTGCTCGTCGACGCCCTGTACACCGCGGGGGTGCAGCTGCCCGCACGGGCGCGACGGTGGCTGGCGGCGGCCGCCGTCCTCCTCACGGTGGCGGCCGGGATCGCCGGCTGGGTGCTCGCCGACGGAGTGCGCGGCGCGGTCCAGGCGCTGCTGCTCGCGGCCGCGTTGCTGGTCACCCCGCTGTGGTGGGCCTCGGACGTGCGCAGCCGGACAGAGCTCGCCGCCTCGGAGGCCCGCCGCGCCGCGCTGGAGCGGCAGCAGGCCGACCTGGCACGCGCGCACGCCGCCGACGTCGAGCGGATCGCGGACCTCGACCGGGACGCCGCCGTGCGGGAGGAGCGTGCCGCGATGGCGCGCGACCTGCACGACGTGGTCGCGTCCCGGCTGTCGGCGATCGCCATCCACGCCGAGGCGGCGCTCGCCGGGGAGCCGGAGGCGGGGCGCGACCGGGCCGCGCTCGGCGCCGTCCGCGCGGAGGCGGTCGCGTCGCTCGCCGAGATGCGGTCGATGGTGCTCGTGCTGCGCGGGGGCGGGGGCGACCCGCCGGCCGGGGCGGCCGCCGGGCTGGACCGGCTGCCCGACCTGGTCGCCGACGCGGAGGGCCGCGGCCTGGACGTGCACCTCGCCGCTCCCCCGCGCCCGGCACTGGCGGCGGTGGTCGACCAGGCCGCGTACCGGATCGCCGGCGAGGCGCTGCGGAACGCCGCGGCGCACGGGCCGGCCGGAGGCCGGGTCGACGTGCGGGTGGCCGCGGGCGACGCGGTGCTGGAGGTGGAGGTCGTGAGCGCGCTCCGGCCGGCGCCGGACCCGGGCGACCCGGGCACGGGCGACGGCGACGCGGACCCGGCCGGCGGTCCGGGCCGGGCGGGCCTCGGGTCCGCGACCGGGCTGCTCACCATGCGTGAGCGCGCCCGGTCCCTCGGCGGCGACGTGACCGCCGGGCCCGAGGGCGCACGGTGGCGGGTGCGCGCGGTGCTGCCGCTCGGCGACGCGGCCCACGCGGCCGGGGCCCCCGCAGCCGGGGCCGCCGGGCGCCCGACGGCCCCTGCCACCCGCGCGGCGGTCGCCCGATGACGGTCCGCGTCCTGCTCGCCGACGACCACGGCGCCATCCGCGCCGGCCTGCGCCTCATGCTCGACCAGGCGCCGGACGTCACGGTCGTGGGCGAGGCCGCCGACGGCGCCGCCGCCGTCGCCAACGCCCGGGCGCTGCGCCCCGACGTCGTGCTCATGGACGTCCGGATGCCCGGCACGGACGGCATCGAGGCGACCCGCCGCATCGCCGCCGAGGGCCTCGGCGCCGTCGTCGCGCTGACCACCTTCGACCTCGACGAGTACCTGTTCGGGGTGCTGCGCGCGGGCGCCGTCGGCTTCCTGCTCAAGTCGGTCGGGGCGGCGGAGCTGGTCGAGGCCGTGCGCCGGGTCGCCGCCGGCGAGGGCGTCCTCGCGCCCGAGGTGACCCGCCGGGTGCTCGCCGCGTCGGTGTCCGCGCCGGACGGCCGTGCTCCCGGCGCCGGCCCGGTGGAGCCGCCGCCCGGGCTCGACCTGCTCACCGCCCGCGAGCGCGAGGTGCTGGTGCTCCTCGCCGGCGGCCGGTCCAACCAGCAGGTCGCCGACGCGCTCACCGTCTCCGAGACCACCGCGAAGACCCACGTCAGCCGGGTGCTCGCGAAGCTGGGCTGCCGGACGCGGCTGGAGGCGGCCGCGGTCGCACACAGGGCCGGCCTGGTGACCTGAGCCACACCTGCCCGAATTGCACCCCGTGCACGGTTGCACAGAGTGCACCCACGTGCCTACGGTCGTCCGCGTGACGACGGAGACGGCGGGGACCGACCGGCGGGCGGCGCTCAAGGCGCGGTCCCGGCGCGCGATCCTGGACGCCGCCGACGCCCTGATCGCCGAGCGCGGCACCGCCCAGTTCACCGTCGACGAGCTCGCCGAGCGCGCCGACGTCTCCCGCCGCACCGTGTTCAACCACTTCGGGTCGCTCGAGGACGTCGTCCTGTCCACCTGCACCGAACGGCTCGGCGTGGTCATCGACCAGGTCCAGGCCGTCGCGAGCGCGACCCCGGTGGGCGACGGCACCCGGGCGTCGATGTTCGACGAGCTCGCGCAGACCCTCCGCGGCGCGGACCTGCCGCCCGCGATCACCTACCTGGCCGGCGCGCTCGGCCCGCTCGCCGAGGGGGACGACCCGCGCGCGAACATGCTGGCGCAGGAGGCGTTCTCCCGGGTCGCCGACCACCTGTCCGCCGAGCTCGTCCGCCGCTACCCCCGCGCCGAGCTGCTGGACGTGCGGCTGCTCGTCTCCTCCCTGGTGCACGGCGTCGCCGTCATCGCGATGCACTGGTGCACCACCACCGACCCCGCCGCGCCGGACGCCCGCGCGCAGTGGGACGCCCTCGTCGACCGGCTCATCCAGAGCGTCCGAGCCGGGTACATGCCGGAGCACTGACGCCCCGCACTCCCACCACCACCGAGAGAACAGGGACCATGGCAGGACTCCTCTACCGCATCGGGCGCTTCTCGGCCCGCCGCGCCTGGGCCGTCGTGACGGCCTGGGTCGTCGTGCTCGCCCTGGCCGTCGGCGCGTACTTCGCGTTCGGCGGGCAGCTCACCTCCGCCGTCACCATCCCCGGCACCGCCACCGAGCGCGTGACCGAGCAGCTGGCCGACGAGTTCCCCGCCGCGAGCGGCGGCAGCGGCACGGTGGTGTTCCACACCGCCGACGACGCCCCGTTCACCGAGGCCCAGCAGACCGCGATCAGCGACACGCTGGCCGGCCTGGCGGACGTCGACGGCGTCACGGGCGCCACCGACCCGTTCCAGACGACCGCCCAGCTCGAGGAGCAGCAGGCGCAGGTCACCGCCGGCCGCGACCAGATCGAGCAGGGCCAGGCCCAGCTCGAGGCGGGGCAGGCCCAGCTCGACGCCGGTCAGCAGCAGCTCGACGCCGCGCAGGCGCAGCTCGACACCCAGCGCGCGCAGGCGGAGGCCGCGGGCGCCCTCGCCGCGGTGCAGCCCCAGCTCGACGCCGGCCAGGCGGAGATCGACGCGCAGCAGGCGCAGCTCGACGCGCAGGCGCAGCAGCTGACCGACGGTCTCGCCGAGCTCGAGACGCAGAGCGCCCAGCTCGAGGCCGGCGCCGACCTGCTGGAGCTGTCCTCCGGCATCCGCCTCGTCTCCGAGGACGGCACCGCCGCGGTCGGCACCATCGCGTTCGAGGACTCGCAGTTCGAGATCGCCCCGGAGACCAAGGCGGCCGTCGTCGACGCCCTCGAGTCCGCGGACCTGCAGGGCGTGGACGTCGAGCTGTCGTCCGACCTGACCCAGGAGATCCCGAGCGTGCTCGGCCCGGGCGAGGTCATCGGCGTGGTCGTCGCCGGCATCGTCCTGCTGGTCATGCTGGGCTCGCTGGTCGCCGCCGGCCTGCCGATCCTGTCCGCCCTGGTCGGCGTCGGCATCGGCGCGGTCGCGTCGCTGGCGCTGTCCGGCGCGGTCGAGATGCTGTCCGTCACCCCGGTGCTCGGCATCATGCTCGGCCTCGCGGTCGGCATCGACTACTCGCTGTTCATCCTCAACCGGCACCGCCGCCAGCTGCGTGACGGGGTCGAGCTCGAGGAGTCGATCGGCCTGGCGAACGGCACCGCGGGCAACGCGGTCGTGTTCGCCGGCACCACCGTCCTGGTCGCGCTGCTGGCGCTCAACGTCACCGGCATCCCGTTCCTCGGCCTCATGGGCACGGTCGGCGCCATCTGCATCCTCGTGGCGATCCTCATCGCGATCACGCTGACCCCGGCGCTGCTGTCCCGGATCGGCCTCAAGGTGCTGCCGAAGAAGAAGCGCGCGACCGTCGGCCACGAGGAGCCCGAGGCCGTCCCCACCACCCCGATGAAGACCTCCCGCGCGGTGCTGACGCTGGTCGCCGGCGTCGCGGCGCTGCTGATCATCGCGATCCCGGCGCTGTCGATGCGGCTCGGCCTGCCGGACGGCTCCTCGGAGTCGCCGGAGTCGACCCAGTACCGGGCGTACCAGATCACCGCGGACAAGTTCGGCGCCGGCGTGAACGGCCCGCTGCTGGTCGTGGCGAATCTGCCGGACGCCGTCTCCGAGGAGGACCTGACGGCGGAGCAGGTCCGCATCGGGACCGAGCTCGCGGCGCACGACGACGTCGTGGCGGTCGCCCCGATCGGCGCCAACGAGGCCGGCACGATGCTCGCGTTCCAGGTCGTCCCGACCGAGGGCCCGAACAGCGAGTCGACCGAGGCCCTCGTGCACGCGCTGCGCGACTCGTCCCCGATCGAGGGCGACGTGGAGCTCGGCGTCGCCGGCACCGCGAGCGCCAACATCGACGTCTCCGAGAAGCTGTCCGACGTGCTGCCGGGCTACCTGGCGATCGTCGTCGGCCTGTCGCTGATCATCCTCATCATCGTGTTCCGGTCGATCTTCGTCCCGGTCACCGCGACCCTCGGGTTCGTCATGTCGCTGTTCGCCGGGTTCGGCGGCGTCGTGGCGATCTACCAGTGGGGCTGGCTCGGCTCGGTGTTCGGGGTGCACGACCCCAGCCCGGTGCTGAGCTTCCTGCCGATCATCGTCACCGGCGTGCTGTTCGGCCTCGCGATGGACTACCAGCTGTTCCTGGTGTCCGGCATGCGCGAGGCCTACGCCCACGGCGTCGACCCGCGGGTGGCGGTCCGGCGCGGCCTGCACGCCGGCCGGGTCGTCGTCACCGCGGCGGCGATCATCATGGCGTCGGTGTTCGCCGGCTTCATCTTCGCGGAGTCGTCGATCATCCGGCCGCTCGGCTTCGGCCTGGCGTTCGGCGTGCTGCTCGACGCGTTCGTGGTCCGCATGCTGCTGATCCCGGCCGTCATGCACCTGGCCGGCAGGTGGGCCTGGTGGATCCCGAAGTGGCTCGACCGGATGCTGCCGGACGTCGACGTGGAGGGCGCCTCGCTCGAGCGCAGCCACCCGCACCCGATGCACCGCACGTCGGCCGACCCCGACGAGGGCGTGCCGTCGGAGGGCGAGCCGGCGCACCGCGCCTGACGCGCTCCCGCGAATGGATCCCTCCGCGCGGGCACGCCGCGGCGTGTCGGTGCGGAGGGATCCACTCCGCACGACCGGGACCCCGCTCGGCGCCGCCGGGCGGGGTCCCGGCGCGTCCGGCCGCGGGTCAGGCCGGGCGGGGCGGCGGGTCGAGGAGGCGGACCGTCAGCAGGGCCGCCGCCGCCGCGACCACCGCCGCCGGGGCCGTGTCCAGCCCCGCCCTGCCGACCAGCAGCGCCGCGAACATCACGGCGGACAGCAGCAGCCGGCTGGTGGCCGCCATCCCCGCGGCCGCCCCGACGGCCACCGCGAGCGTCGGCGACACGTCCAGCGCCGCCACGGCGACCGAGGCCAGCCCGACCCCGAGGAAGATCGCCGGGAAGATCGGGCCGCCGCGGAACCCGCCGCCCATGCTGATCCCGTAGGCGAGCCCCTTCGCCACCACGAGCACGAGCACGACGCCGACCGACTCCTCGGCCACCAGCGCCGGGATCGACGCCTGGCCCGAGAACAGGACGTCCCGCGGGTCGGCGCCGAGGGCCCCCGCCAGCAGGGCGAGCGCCCCGACCGCCGCCCCGGACGCGAGCAGCAGCGGCAGCCGGCCGACACGCGGCCCCGTCGCCCGCAGCGCCCGGGCGAGCCGCTTGACCCCGGCGATCACCACCGCCGCGACCACCCCGACCACCAGGGCCAGCAGCAGCGACCCTGGCCGGACCCGGTCGTATTCGGGGAGGTCGGGGACGGCCAGCCCCGTCACCGGCACGCCGGCCCAGTCGCCGAAGCCCGTGACCAGCACGTACGCCACCGCGGCGGCGGCGAGCGGCGGGAGCAGCGCCGCGGCGGCGAGGGCCCCGGCCCCCGCCTCGAGCAGCATGACCCCGGCGACCAGCGGCCCGCCGAACAGCGTCGAGATCGCGCCCGACGCCCCGGAGACGCCGAGCAGCCCGCGCGCGCGGCCGGTGACGCCGGTCCAGGACGTCATCCACACGCCGACGATGCCGCCGAGTGTCATCAGCGGCGCCTCCGGCCCCAGCACCACCCCGAACCCGAGCCCGGCCAGCGCCGCGAGGGCGACGCCACCCGCGGCGACCGGCGGCAGGGGCGCCATGCTCAGGCCCTCGACCGGGTCGTGCCCGCCGTCGCCCGGCAGCCGGCGTGCGGCCGCGACCAGCACCGCCGCGACCACCGGCAGCCCGAGCACCAGGTACCAGGGCGGCTCGTCGGTGCCGAGCACCTCGGGGAGCTCGGTCCACAGCAGGTCCTGGAGCACGTGCACCGCGCCCACGAACGCGAACGCGACCACCCCCGCGGGCAGCCCGACCAGCGCGCCCAGCAGCGTCAGCCGGGCCAGGTCCCGCGTCGGGACGGCCGCGACGTCGGTCGAGCCGGTGGCGGGCACGCGCCCGACGCTAGCGACGGCCCTCGCGGGCGGGCGCCACCCGCACGGGATGAGCCCGCGCGCAGCGCGCGAGGGCGGCCGTCGCGAGGGCAGCGGCGCGCGCGGCGACGCGGCCTACGGTCTCCGGCGCCGCCACCGCCGACCGGCGTGGGGCGCGCCGGAAACCGTAGGCCGCGCGCGGTCGGGCCCGGGGCGGGCCCGACAGCGTCAGCCGACCGGCATCCACACCCGCATCGTCGACGGCCCGCGGTTGCCCCAGGCGTGGTACGGCACCAGGGGGACCTCGCGGGGCGCGTCCGCCCCGGCCTCCGCGGGGCGGTCGGCGTACGGCCAGTCCCCCTCGGGGACGTCGACCGTGCGCGCGCGCACGGTCACCGCGCCGTCGCGGGCCTCGGGCGCGATCCCGGTGTCGACCCGGGCCAGCCCGACGTCCGTCCCGAGGTCGACGGACTCCAGTGCGTACACCAGCGGCCCCGCCTCGACGGCGACCTGCCCCCGGACGGCGTCGACCCGGGGGTCCGCAACGGTGAACCGCGGCGCGACGGGCAGGTCCAGCACGACGCTTCCGCCGGCCGCCGGCCCGGCGACGGCCACGTACCCCGGCTCGACCGCGCGGCCGTCCACGGTGGCACCCGCCGCCCACGACGGCACCCGGAGCGTGAGCGTCCACGCCGACGGAGCCTCCTCGACCGACACGACCACGCGCCCGTCGTGCGGGTACCCGGTCCCGACCCGCAGCCGCACCGGCTCGCCGCCGGCCGTCGCCGCGACGGTGCCCGCGGCGTACTGGTGCAGCTGCACCCCGTCGTCGTCCGTGCTGGCCACGTAGGCCGCGAGCGACGCGACGGTGCGGGTCACGTTCGTCGGGCAGCAGGACACGTGGAACCACGGCGCCCGCAGGCTGGACGAGGCGCGCGGGCTCGCCACGTCCGGGTCCGGGACGTCGCCCGGCACCCGCTGCTGCAGCGGGTTCGTGTAGAAGAACGCGGTGCCCTCCGCCGACGGCGAGGCGGCGAGCACGTTGAACAGCGTGCGCTCGACGGCGTCCGCGTGCCGGGCGTCGCCGGACTGCAGCAGCAGCCGATGGTTGGCCATGACCGACCCGATGCCGGCGCAGGTCTCCGCGTAGGCGCGGTCCGGCGGCAGCTCGAAGTCGAGGCCGAACGACTCCCCCTCGTGGTGCGCGCCCATGCCGCCGGTCAGGTAGGTGCGGCGCGCGAGCGCCGACCGGACCTGCCGGGTCACGGCGGCGAGCAGCTCGTCGTCGCCGTCCTCGACCGCGAGGTCCGCGGCGCCCGCGGCGAGGTAGAGCGCGCGGACGGCGTGCCCGCGCAGCGTCGTCGACTCCCGGACCGGCTCGTCGTCCTGGAAGTAGGACCGGCCGAGCTCGATGTCGTCGAGCACGCCGTGCCCCCGGCGCTCGACGAACAGCCGCGCCTGGTCGAGGTACCGGCGCTCGCCGGTGAGCCGGTACAGCTCCACCAGCGCGGGCTCGATCTCCGGGTGCCCGTCGACGCCCTGCCGGCCCTCCGGCCCGAAGACGTCGCACACGTGGTCGGCGGCGCGGACCGCGACCCGCACCAGCTCGTCGTCGCCGTGCGTCCGCGCCCGGGCGACGCCCGCCTGGATCAGGTGGCCGATGCAGTACAGCTCGTGGCCCCACTCGGGGTCGGACCACCGCGCGCCCTGGCCCGGGCGGCCGAACATCGTCGAGATGTACCCGTCCGGCTCCTGCGCGGCCGCGACCCGGGACGCGAGCGCCCGGAGCCGGCGGTCGAGGTCGGCGTCGCCGGTGCGGCCGACCTCCCAGGACATCGCCTCGAGCAGCTTGTAGATCTCGGAGTCGGAGAACTCGCGGCCGCGGCGGCCCTCGGGCAGCGTGCCGGCCGCGGCGAGGTCGAAGTTCCCGGCCCAGCCCATCTGCTCCACCCACCGCTCGGCGTGGGCGATCATCGCGGTCGCGTTGCGCTCCTGCAGCTCGCCCCAGAACCCGCCCTCGAGGCGGACCTCGTCGATGCCGAGCGGGCGCCAGCGGGCGGCGGAGGGGACCAGCGGGCGGCCGTGCTGCGCCGTGCGGTCGACGGTGGTCGTGGACGTGTCGGACATGTCGCCTCCAGGGCGCGGGCGGGCGGCGGTCACTTCACCGCGCCGACGGTCAGGCCGTCGCGCAGCAGCCGGTAGGTGCTGCTGAACACGACGAGGATCGGGATCGAGGTGAGCACGGCCAGCGCCATGAGCCCCGGCCAGTTGATGCCGAAGGCGCTCACCTGCTGCGCGAGCAGGGCGGACAGCGGGTACTGCCCGGGGGTCAGGTAGAAGTTCACGGCGTACAGGAACTCGCCCCACGCCAGCAGGAACGTCAGCGTGCCGACGGTGGCGACGCCGTTGCGGGCGACGGGCAGCACGACCGACCAGAACGTCCGGAGCATGCCCGCGCCGTCGATCGACGACGCCTCCTCGATCTGCGGCGGCACCGCCCGGAAGAACGGGCGCAGCAGCAGCGTGGCGAACGGGGTCAGCAGGGCGGCGTCGGCGAGCACCACCGCCATCGTGGTGTCGAGCAGCCGCCAGCCGGAGAACGCCTGGAACAGCGGGATGACGGTCGCCGTCTGCGGCATCATCTGCAGCACGATCAGCAGGCCGAGCGCCACCGTGGGCAGCCACCCGCGGGTGCGGGCCAGGCCGTACGCGGCGGGGATCGCGATCACCAGGACCAGCGCGGTGGTGCTGGTCGCGATGATCACGGACTGCAGCAGGGCCCGGGCCAGATCGCCGCTCAGCGCCTCGACGTAGGCGGTGGTCACCGGGCGGAACAGGAACGTGCGGCTCGGGTCGAAGACGTCGTCCGACGACTTCACCGAGGTGAGCAGGATCCACAGGATCGGCACGCCGTACATCAGCGTGAGCAGGGCCTTGGCGGCGACCGCCAGCGGGCCGGCCTTGACGCTCATCCGTCCGCCTCCTCGCGCTTGATGCTCCGGGCGTAGACCACGGCCAGGACCAGCACGCCGACCACGGCGAGCGCGGAGGTGGCCGCGCCGAGCCCGTAGTCGTAGCGGACGAAGGCCTGCAGGTAGCCCAGGAACGGCAGGGTGTTGGTCGCGGTGCCCGGGCCGCCGTACGTCATCACGTAGATGAAGTCGAACGACCGGAACCCGTAGACCAGGGTGAGGATCAGCAGCACCAGCGTGGTCGGGCGGACCGACGGCACCATGATGTGCCGGATCTGCTGCCACTTGCTGGCGCCGTCGAGCTGCGCCGCCTCGAACACCTCGGGGTCGATCGTCATGAGCGCGGCCCGGAACACGAGCGTGTTGAACGGGATGACGGCGAACGCGTTGACGAACGCCACGGAGAACAGCGCCCAGTGCTGGTCGTAGAGGAACGGCACGGGGGTGTCGCGCAGGCCGGTGCTCGTGAGCACGGTGTTGATCAGCCCGGCGTCGTTGAGCAGGAACTTCCAGACCGACCCGTTCACCACCGGCGGCAGCGCCCAGACGAACACCATCAGCGCGAGCAGCCAGGCCGACCACCGGCCCGTGGTGCGCAGGGCGACCGCCGCGCCGAACCCGACGAGCATGCCGAGCACGGTCACCACGACGACGAACACCAGCGTGCGGGTGATCGCGGGGCCGGTCTGCCCGGTCTCGAAGCCGCGGCGCACGTTGTCGAGGCCGGTGAACACCCAGTCGGCGTTCAGGGTGGCGGCGGTGACCTGGCTGACCGCCATCCGGGCGAGCTGGACGAGCGGGTACAGGCTGAACAGGCCGAGGAACACGGCCGCGGGCAGCAGGAACACGATCCGGCTGCCGCCCCGACGACGCCGGGTCGTCGGGGCGGTGCCGGCCCTCGCCTGCCGCGCGGGCGCGGTGGTGACGGGTGCGGACATGGCGGTCTCGTCAGCCGATCTGGCTCTTCAGCGCGGCGACCGCCTGGTCGGCCGCGGCCTGGGGCGCCTGCTGGCCGCCGATCACAGCGGACCAGGCCTGGCCGACCGTGAGCTGCACGTCCGCGACGGCGGCGGGCGGGATGGAGGCGGCCGGGTAGCTGGCGCCGAAGTCGGCGATCGTGCGGGCGAACGGGTCGAGCAGGTCGTTGCTCGTCACCACGTCGGCCTGGGCGGTGTCGGCGCGGGACGGGATCGAGCCGACCAGGTCGGGGGCGAGCTCCTGGCCCTTCGCGTCGAGGTACGTGCTCTGCAGGTACTCCCACGCCAGCTCCGGGTCGTCGGCGTGCGCGCCGATCCCCTCGCCCTCGCCGCCCAGGTACACCTGGCCGGTGTCGCCGAGCGGCAGCGGGACGACGCCGTAGGCGAAGTCGGCGTCGGACTCGGCCGTGCCGATCTGCCAGTTGCCGTTCTGCGCGAACGCCGTCTTCCCGGCCGCGAACTGCTGGAACGGGACCGTCTGGTCCCAGGTCACGGCCTCCTGCGTCAGCCAGCCGTTGTCGACCCAGCCGCGCACGCGCTCGAACCCGGACGCCAGCGCGTCGGCGTCGAGGTTCTCGTAGTCGAAGCCGGCGTCGCTGATCCACGGGTACGCCTGCCACTCGCCCTGCGACTGCGGCAGGCCGGACAGCGTGATGCCGCCGTACCCGGCGTCCTTCGCGGCGGCCATCGCGGTCTCGAGCTCGTCCATCGTGGTGGGCGGCTCGACCCCGATCTCGTCGAGGATGTCCTGGTTGTACCAGAGGCCCAGCAGGTTCACGTACCCCTGCACGGCGTACAGCTGGTCGTCGACGCTGTGCAGGACCGAGTCGGGGAACTGGTCGGCGTCCGCGAAGTCCGCCCACTGCTCGTCGAGCGGCGCGAGCACGCCGCCGAGCGCGAGCGTCGCGGCCTCCGCGCCGTTGAACACGACGACGTCGGGGCCGGTGCCGGCGCCCGCGGCGGAGACGAGCTTCGAGTTCATCTGGTCGTAGGGGACGTAGACGTTCTCGACGGTCGCATCGTTCTCGGACTCGAACTTCTCCTTGTACGCGTCCATGAGCGCGACCTGGTTGGGGTCGGAGAAGTAGTGCCAGACGGTGACGACGCCGTCGCCACCGCCGTCGCCCCCGGAGGTCGAGCCACCGCCACCCCCGGCGCTGGTGCCGCCGGAGCAGGCGGCGAGCCCGAGCGCGCCCACGGCGGCCAGGGCGATGAGCGAGCTGCGTCGTGCGTTCATGCGGACCGGTCTCCTCGTCGAGTGCGGTCGGTGGCCGGGCATCGGTGCCGCGGCCATCGCTGGTGCACCGCCCCGGACGAAAACACCCGAAACGGTTTTCGGGGACGCTAGCACCGGGGCGACGCGGGCGTCAACGGGGTGCCGGGGTGCGACGTTTTCGTCGTACGCTGCGTCCCAGCACCAGGACAGGGGGCATCCATGAGCACCGACGCACCGGGCCGGCGCCAGGTCACGCTGCGCGACGTCGCACAGCTCGCCGGCGTCTCGGTCGCCACGGCGTCCAAGGCGATCAACGGCAAGGCCGAGGTCAGCCCGGACACCCGGCGCCGGGTCCTCGACGTCGCGGAGCGGCTGTCGTTCACGCCCAACGCGCTCGCCCGGGCCATGCTCGACGGGCACACCGGCACCGTCGGCCTGCTGACCCACGACCTCGAGGGCCGGTTCTCGCTGCCGATCCTCATGGGCGCCGAGGACGCGTTCGGCGCGGGGCGGTCGAGCGTGCTCCTCTGCGACTCCCGCGGCGACGCCATCCGCGAGCAGCACCACCTGTCGACGCTGCTCGGCCGCCGGGTGGACGGCCTGATCGTGGTCGGCTCGCAGACCGACGCCCGGCCCCCGCTGGGCCGGGACCTGCCCGTCCCGGTGGTCTACACGTACGCGCCGTCGACCGACCCCGCCGACGCGTCGGTCGTCCCCGACAACGTCACGGCCGGCCGCATCGCCGTCGAGCACCTCCTCGCCACGGGCCGCCGCCGCATCGCGCACGTCTCCGGCGACATCACCTACGCAGCCGCCACCGACCGCGCCGCGGGCGCCGACGCCGCCCTGGCCGAGCACGGGCTCGAGCGGGTCGGGCCGGTGCGGTACGGCTCGTGGTCCGAGGCGTGGGGCCGCTCGTCCGTGGCGGCGATGCTGGAGCAGGACGTCGACGCCGTCGTCTGCGGCAGCGACCAGATCGCCCGCGGCGTCCTGGACGCGCTGCACGACCGCGGGGTCCGGGTGCCCGACGACGTCGCGGTGATCGGCTTCGACAACTGGGAGCCGATGATCGCCGGGTGCCGCCCGGCGCTGACGAGCATCGACATGAACTTCCAACTCATGGGCCGGCGGGCGGCGGAGCGGCTGTTCGCGCGGCTCGAGGGCCGCGACCCGGGCGGGGTGGAGACCGTCACGCCGCGGGTGATCGTGCGGGAGTCGACGGGGGGCTGATCCGGGCCGCATCGGGTCTTGTCCCGCTCGCGTCAGCCCCGGTATGGTCCGGTCTATACCGGTCCACCCCGCGAAGGGACGCGTGCAATGGTGCAGGACATCCTTCAAGGCCTCGCCGACAACCTGCTGAGCCAGGTCCCGATCCTCATCGGCCTGATCGCCCTCGTCGGGCTGCTGCTCCAGCGCAAGCCGGCCGAGGACGTCATCGGCGGCACCCTGCGTGCGGCCATCGGCGTCGTCATCATGACGATCGGCATCGACGTGTTCGTCGGCGGGCTCGCGAGCTTCCAGGCGATCGTCTCCAGCGCCGTCGGCGTCGAGCCGCCCGCGGCGACCACCACGCTCGACGACTTCCTCGCCGGCCCGGGCGCCGCAGCCCCGCTCATCATCGCGGGCGGCTTCGTGCTGCACCTGGTCCTGGTGCGGCTGTTCCGGTCGGCCCGGTACGTGTACCTGACCGGCCACCTCATGCTCTGGATGAGCATCGTCGTCGCCGCCTGCTTCGTCGAGGCGTTCGGCGACCTCGACCGGTGGACGCTCGTCGGCGCGGGCTCGGTCGTGCTCGCCTGCTACTTCACGCTGCAGCCGCTCTGGATCGCCCCGCTGATGCGCCGGGTGATGGGGCACGACCAGTTCGGCCTCGCGCACACCACGTCGACGCTCGCGCTCGCGACCGGGTACGGCGCGAAGGCGCTCCGGCTGGGCGACCCGGTGAAGCACGACACCGAGAAGCTGCGGATGCCGCGCGGCGTCGCGTTCCTCAAGGACATGAACGTCGCCACGGCGCTCGTCGTCGGCGTCATCATGCTCGTCGCGCTCGCGTTCGCCGACCCGGAGACGGTCGCCGCGGTGGCGGGCGAGGACCTCGCCCCGTTCGCCTGGGGCGTCATGCAGGCGCTGCGGTTCGCGGGCGGCTTCGCGTTCCTGCTGTCCGGCGTCCGGATGTTCCTGGCGGAGATCGTCCCGTCGTTCAAGGGGATCTCGGACAAGCTGCTGCCGGGCTCGCGCCCCGCGCTCGACATCCCGGTGATCTTCCCGAAGGCCACGACCGCCGTGATGGTCGGCTTCCTCGCCTCGACCGCGACCTTCCTGGTCCTGCTCGGGGTGTTCGCCGCCGCCGGCTGGTTCGTCCTCCTGCCGCCGATGATCATGCTGTTCTTCGGCGGTGGCGCCGGCGGCGTGTTCGGCAACGCGGTCGCCGGCTGGCGCGGCGCCGTGTTCGGCGGCGTGCTGAACGGCGTCGTCCTCGCCGTCGGGCAGTGGGTGTTCTGGGGCGTGTTCTCCGGCACCGCGCCCGAGCTCGCGACCCTCGCCGACCCGGACTGGTACGTCGTGTCCGCGGTGCTGGTCGCCGCCGGCGGCGTCCTGGAGCCGCTGGGCGCGGCCGCGGTCTGGGTCATCGCCGGTGCCGTGCTCGCCGCCTCCGTCGTCGTGCTCGCCGTCCTGGGCCGGCGTGCCGCCCGAGCCGAGCGGCTCGCCGCCGCGGCGCCCGCCGCGGCCGACGACGACCTGGTCCGTCCCTGATCCGGGCGCGCCCCGTCGCGCCGCACCGTCCCCGACCCGAGGAGCACCCGATGCCCGACCGTCCCGTCCCCCTGACCGTGCTGGCCGTCTGCGGCCTCGGCATGGGCACCAGCCTGATCCTGCGGATGACCTGCGAGACCGTGCTCCAGCGCCTCGGCGTCGAGGCACGGGTCGACAACACGGACCTGTCCACCGCGAAGAGCCAGTCCCCCGACGTCCTGGTCGGCCAGGGCATGCACATGGACGACCTGGCGGGCGTCGCCACCGTCAACGTCGTGGTGGACGACTTCGTCGACGACCAGGCCCTGGAGCAGCGCCTGCGCCCCGCGCTGGAAGAGGCGGGATGGCTGTGAACACCGCCCCGACGCGGGCTCGGCACGTACCGGCGGCGCAGGACTGGTCCGACGCGGTCCGGCTGGCGGGCGACCTGCTGGTCGACCTCGGCGTCGCGGGGCCCGGGTACACCGAGGCCTGCGTGGCGTCGGTGCGGGAGCGAGGGCCCTACATCGTGCTCGCGCCCGGGCTGGCGCTCGCCCACGCCCGCCCCGAGGAGGGCGCGACCGGCACCGGCGTCTCCCTGGTCCGGCTGGGCGAGCCCGTCGCGTTCGGGCACCCCGCCAACGACCCCGTCGACCTGGTGCTCGCGTTCGCGACCGCCGACGCCGAGGCGCACCTCGACGTGCTGCGCGCGCTCGCGACGGCGCTGGGCGCGGGGCTCGCCGCCGACCTCCGGGCGGCGCCGCCGGACCGGCTCGCGGATCTGCTGGCCGGGGCGGTGGCGCCGTGACCGACGCCGTGGCGGGCTACGCCGCCCTCGCCGACAGGCACCTGCGCCGGGTCGCCGCCGAGAACGCCGACGCGGTGCGCGCGGCCGCCGGGGTCGTCGTCGACGTCGCCCGTGCGGGCCGGGTCCTGCACACCGCCGGGGCCGGGCACTCGCTCGCCGGGGTGCTGGAGACGTTCTTCCGCGCGGGCGGGCTGCCGTTCGTCAACCCGCTGTGGCACCCGGACGTCCTGCCCCTCAACGGCGCCGCCGCGTCCACCGACGCGGAGCGGCGCCCCGGTCTGGGCGCGCGGGTCGCGGCGGACGCGGGCATCCGGGCCGGCGACGGGCTGGTGGTGTTCTCCAGCTCCGGCATCAACCCGTACCCGGTCGAGATCGCCGAGGCGGCTCGCGCCGCAGGGGCGCGGGTCGTCGCCGTGACCTCGGTCGCCGCGTCCGCCGCGGCGCCGCTGCGCGCGGGGCGCCGGCTCGCCGACCTGGCCGACGTCGTGCTGGACACCGGCACCCCTCCCGGCGACGCCGCCTGGCCGCCGGACGACCCGCGCACCGCCCCGCTGTCCTCGCTGGCCAACGCCCTGTGCTGGAACCTCGTGCTGGTCGCGGCGCTCGACGCCGAGCCCGACCTGCCCACCTGGCGCAGCGCGAACACGGGTGCCCCCGCGGACCACAACGCCCGGCTGCAGGAGCGGTTCCGCGCCCTCGTGCCGTCGATCTGAGCGCGGGCCGACCCCGGCGAACCCGCGGCGCGCCCCCGACCTGCACAATGGGCGACGCCGGCGGGAGCAGCCGCCGGCCGCACCGGAAGGACAGCCGTGACCCCTCTGACCCGCGAGGTCGTCGGCGCGCCGCCGCCGTCGGTGGCGAAGTACGCGTGGCTGAAGTCGGTGCTGGTCGAGCACATCGACCGCGACCTCGCGCCCGGCGACCCGGTGCCGTCGGAGCGCGAGCTCGCCGACGGGCTCGACATCTCGCGGATGACCGCGCGCCGGGCGCTCTCCGAGCTCGTCGACGAGGGCCGCATCCGCCGGGTGCCGGGCCGCGGGTCCTTCGTCAACGAGCCGACGATCCGGCTGCCCATCCAGCTCACGTCGTTCACGCACGACATGCAGCAGCGCGGCTACTCCTCCGGGGCGCGCACGCTCGAGGGCGGGCTCCTCGCCGCGGACGACTGGCTGAGCAGCGTGCTCGACGTGCCGCGCGGCCACCCCGTGCTGCGGATCGTCCGGCTGCGCACCGCCGACGGCCAGCCCGTCGCCCTGGAGCGGGTGCACCTCAACGCCGACGTCGTGCCGGGGCTGGCCGACGTCGACCTCACCGACCGCTCCCTCTACTCCGTGCTCGCGGAGCGGTACAGCATCGTGTTCGACGGGGGCCGGCAGATCATCACCGCGCGCCTCGTCGACCCCGGCGACGCCGTGCACCTCGACCTCCCGGAGGGGTCGCCGGTGCTGCACCTGGTGCGGACCTCGACGTGGCGGGGGCGGCTGCTGGAGTACACGGTGTCCGCCTACCGCGGCGACCGGTACGAGCTGAGCAGCGCGCTGTAGCGATCGGGCCGCCGACCAGCCGGTTCACCGCCGCGCAGGGTGGTGTGAGACAGTGCGTCTCCCCCAGCAGCCGGAGGCAGCACGATGACCGCGTCGACCGATGTGGACCCCACGTCCTCGTACCTCGTCGCCTTCGCGGAGGAGGCCGCCGCGCGCGTCGGCGTGCCGACCGAGTGCAGCATCATCCTGCGCAACCACCACCTGCTCGACCAGGTCGCGAGCAGCGGAGAGCGGGCGGCCCGCTGCGACCGCGCCGAGGTGACCTCCGGGGAGGGACCGTGCGTCGTGGCGATCCAGCAGCTCCGCGGGGAGCTGGTCCCCGACGTGCTGGCCGAGGAGCGGTGGCCGGAGTGGCGCGCGGCCGCGACCGGGGCCGGGTTCCGGTCGGCCGCCGCGCTGCCGGGGCAGGTCGACGCCGACACGACCGTGGCGCTGAACCTGTACTCCGACGCCGTCGACCCGTGGGACCGCGACGTGCTGGTGCGGATGGACCGGTTCGTGCAGGAGGTCGCCGAGGCGATCCGGACCCGGGGCCTCACCGCCTGACGACCGCGGGGCGTCAGCCCTGCAGCCGCCGCGCGAGCATCGCCTTCGACTGCTCGGCGCCCTTGCGGCTCTCGTGCTGCGCCCGCCGGAAGAAGTCCGCGAGCTCCGCGTCCCCCGCCCGGTCGGCGTCCTGCGCGTACTGCTCCAGCCGCAGCACGTTGCTCAGGCACGCCTCGGCGAACCAGATGAGGTTGTAGTCCTTGTCCGGGGTCCCGGTGGTGCCCCCGGTCTCGCTGCTCGACATGATGACCCCCTCGTCACGCGACGGCCGCGTGCGACCCACGGTAGGCGCGGCCCTCGCGCCGCGCGCGGGCGGCTCCGCCACCTGCGGTGACGCTCCCCGGTCGCCGGTCGCGGCACCCGTGCCTAGCGTGGCCGCATGACGAGCACCCCCGACCCGGACCCGGAGAACACGCCCGGCCTCGAGCCCGGCGGCGGCGTCGCACCCGGCGACACCCCGCCCGGCGAGTCCAGCACGTCCGGCGCGGCGTTCCAGGAGCCGGACCTCCCGAGCCGCCGCACGAACTGGCTGGTGTACGTGCTGATCGGGGTGGTGGTGGTCTTCGCGCTGCTGCTGTTCGTCGGGTACGTGGTGGGGCTCCTGGGCTGACCGGGCGGTTCGCCGCGAACCGGGCCCGGGAGCGGCTGCCCGGCCGGTAGCGTCCGGGGCGGGCCGCCCGCGCGGGGCGGACACGACCCCGAGGAGCACCGGTGCCGAGCGACCCGACCGCGCCCGTCCCGCCGGGGTACGGGCCGCCGCCGCCCGGCTACCGGCCGCCCCCGCCGCCCGGGTACCGGCTCCCGCCGCCCGGCCACCGGCCGCCCCCGCCCGGGTACGGCGCCCCGCCGTGGGGCCCGCCGCCCGAGCCGGGCGTCGGCGACGCCCTGCGGTTCGGCTGGGAGGCCGTCCGCGCGCGCCTGGGCACGGCGATCGGCCTGTTCGCGGTGCCCGTCGTCCTGCTGATCGCGGGGGTGGCCGCGGTCTACGTCCCGGTGCTGGCCGTCATGGTCGACGACCTCCGCGCCCAGGTCGAGGCGCAGGCCGCCGGGTCCCGCACCGGCGCGGAGGTGATCGGGACGAGCTGGGCCGTCACGCCCGAGACGCTCGTCGGGCTGCTCGCCGCGGTCGTCGCGCTGCAGGCGGTCACGATGCTGGTGCAGGTGCTCGGGGCCCGGTTCGGCCTCGCGCTGGTGGACGGCCGGCCGTTCGGCGGGCGCGAGTTCTGGACGCCGCGCGGGCTCGGGCGCCCGGTCGCCACCGCGCTGCTGCTGGCGGTCCTGACCGGGGTCGGTCTGCTGCTGCTCTACCTGCCCGGCCTGGTGATCGCGCTGCTCGGGCAGTACGCGGTGTACCTGTCGTTCGACCGCGGGTTCGGGCCCGTCGCGGCGATCCGGGAGAGCGCCCGGCTCGCGAGCCGCCACCTGGGCACGACGATCCTGCTGGTGCGCGCCGTCGCGCTCCTCGGGTCGGCCGGGTCGATGGTGTGCCTCGTCGGTCTGGCGCTCGCCTACCCGGTGGGGTTCGCGACGACCGCCTGGCTGTACCGGCGGCTCGACGGCCTGCCGACCCACCACCTCGGGAGCCCGGCTCCCTGACGCCGGGACCGGACCGGCGCGACGCAGGCACCCTCCCGGGCCTCCCTGGTCGATCGGCCACGACATCCTGGACCGTCAGGAGGTCCGCGGGTGCGGCCACGCAGCCGCGGCGCGCACGGACGGCTGCAGTACGGGGTGCTGACCGGGTGCGGGGCCCGTCGTCACCCGCGCGCCGCGACGGCCGCGGTCACCAGGTCCGTGAGGCTCCCGGGCTCGGTCCAGTCGTCGACCGGCACGCCGTCGACCAGGATCGTCGGCACCCGGACCTCCGCCAGGTCGAGCGCGGCCTGGTGCGTCGCGGCGGCGACCCACGGCGCGAACACCCGGGACGTCGCCGTCCGCTCCTCGGTGCCGCCGCCCGCGGTCGTCACCTCGTACGGGGTCGGCCGCACCGCGGTGAACCGCTCCGCGACGCCCGCCGGCACGCCGGCCTCGACGGCGATCCGGGTGATCTCCTCGTCGGGCAGGCCGGCGGGCTGGTCGGTGGGCGGCTGCGCGGCCATCAGCGCGTGCAGCACCTGGACGTAGTGGTCGGGGGACTCGTCGGCGACGACGGCCAGCGCGTTGACGACGCGGGTCGAGTACGTGCCGCCGAACCGGGCGTCGAGGAACGCCAGCGGCCGGTGCACGACGGTGACGCCGCCCTGGTCGACCAGGTCCATGAGCGCGTCCGAGTACTGCTCGTCGAACCGCTGGCACCAGGGGCACCACGGGTCGGCGTACACGTCGACGACGACGTCGCCCGGGCCTGCGACGCCGACGCCCGCCTGGCTGATCGGGATGCCGCCGGTCGCGTCGGCCGCTGCGGGCGCGGTGACGTCCGCGAGCGCCGGGGCCACCACGCCCTCGGCTCCGCCGCCGTACCCGAC
The DNA here is from genome assembly GCF_019091725.1 of Cellulomonas sp. GbtcB1. Lineage (NCBI taxonomy): Bacteria > Bacillati > Actinomycetota > Actinomycetes > Micrococcales > Cellulomonadaceae > Cellulomonas > Cellulomonas sp. GbtcB1. The sequence goes on from NZ_JAGXJG010000056.1 coordinate 27,523, forward strand.
CTGGTCGCCGTCGTCACCGGGTGCGTCCGCGCCGCCGCACGCGGCGAGCGGCAGGGCGACGAGGCAGGCGACGAGCGTCGCGCGCAGCGCCCGGGCGAGGCCGGACGGGGTGCGGCGCGAACGGGCGCGTGTCGACGTCGGACGAGTCGTCATCTGGCTGACTCCTTCGGGTGTGCCCCCCTCGAAGTGTCCGCACCAGGGTCGCACGGGTCGGCCGCCCTCCCCCGTCCCCTAGGTCCCGGTCCCGTGCGGGACCGGTGGGCCTGCACGGGATCTCCGCGGCTCCCGCCCGTCCGCGCGCGCGTCCCGGGCGCGGCGGGGACGATGGGCAGGGCGGCGCGTGCGCCACCAGCACCGCCCGCGGCCGACCGAACCGCCCCGAGGACGGGAGGACCGATGCGCTGCTCACGGCTCGCCGCGGCCGCCGCCCTGCTCGCGGTGGTCCTCGCGGCGGCCTGCACCCCGCCCGCCGCCGAGCCCACCGGCCCGGGGACGCCCGCGACGCCGGGACCGGCCGCGACCCCGGGCGCCGCCCCCGAGGACGTGCTGACGGGGCTCGACGTCCCGTGGTCGGTGGCCTTCCTCGGCGACACCCCCCTGATCAGCACGCGCGAGCGCGCCGAGGTGCTGGAGCCGTCCGCCGACGGCGGGACCCGCGTCGTCGGCACCGTGCCCGACGTCGCCCGTTCCGGGGAGGGCGGCCTGCTCGGGCTCGCGGTCGCCGGCGGGTACCTCTACACCTA
>NZ_JAGXJG010000550.1:0-237 GCF_019091725.1 Cellulomonas sp. GbtcB1
GACGGATACAAGTTCATAAAAATATAAAATTTCCGCCGGGCTGGGAGACCCCCAGCCACGGGCGGTGTAAAAAATAAATAAGCCTGAGAGCAGGCGGTAAGCTTGAGGAATAAGTTGGTATGGCGTAAGGCCGACAAATACAAGAAAATTAACAAAGTAATCTTGGAGCGGGAGCATGGCACCGGTCATCAAATGGGTCTGACTCCAAGCCCCGAAGCCGTCATAGTTATGATTAGG
>NZ_JAGXJG010000551.1:0-237 GCF_019091725.1 Cellulomonas sp. GbtcB1
TCCGGCCCCTGACCGAGGCCGGCCGGCCGTGGCACACGACCTGCAAGGTGGTCGAGAACAAGGGCGTGCTCGCCGCGCTCCGCGCCGGGCTCGGCATCTCCGTGCTGCCGCAGAGCCTCCTGCCGGAGGACCTGGTGCAGCTGCCGGCCGGCGCGCTCGGGCTGCCGGCCCTCGGGGGCGTGGACATCACGCTGGGGGGCAACCCGCAGGCGCCGCCCGTGCCGCTCGACCCGCTGT
>NZ_JAGXJG010000552.1:0-237 GCF_019091725.1 Cellulomonas sp. GbtcB1
GTGGACTCCGACGGCCGGCACTGGCTGGTCTACGCCTCGTTCTTCGGCGGCATCCACGCGCCCGGGATCGACCCCGCGTCCGGGTTCGTGCTCGGCTCGGGCGGCCGCCCGAGACCCGGCCCGGTCCTGCTGCTGGCCCGGCGGCCGCACGCGGGCGGGGCCGCCGTCGGGGGGGGGGTCGCGCGCCCCCCGCCGGGCGGCGGCGACGCCCCGCGCCCGGCCGTCGCCCCCCCGGTC
>NZ_JAGXJG010000553.1:0-237 GCF_019091725.1 Cellulomonas sp. GbtcB1
CCCACACGGCGAGCGCCGACCGTCGGGCGGTGGCGACGGACCGCCGGTACTAGGGCTCGGGAGGCATCGGGAGGTCGGCCCAGGCCGCGCCGGGACGCGCTCGGGGAACGGGCTGTGGCCGCGGGTAGGCGCCAGCGGCCGGCGGGGAGTGCGCCACCGACACGTCGAGTGCCCCTCCGCCGGATGCACACTCGGCGTGGCGGGCATCCACTCGGTGCCGGGCGGCCGGGAGGCGTC
>NZ_JAGXJG010000554.1:0-237 GCF_019091725.1 Cellulomonas sp. GbtcB1
CGGCGGCGGCCAGGGACCGCAGCAGGGTGGACTTGGCGGAGCCGGACGCCCGGACGACCGGGACCATCTGCGGCGCGTGCACCAGCAGGTAGAGCCCCTGGAGGGCCTGCACCTCGACGCCGCCGGACCGGAAGAAGCGGACCACGGCGTCGCACGCGACGAGGGCCTCGCTCCCGAACTCCACGGGCGCGGCGAGCCGCTCGCCGAGCTCCTCCACGATGCTGCGCTGCACGGTGC
>NZ_JAGXJG010000555.1:0-236 GCF_019091725.1 Cellulomonas sp. GbtcB1
GGAGATGGGTCTCGGCTCCGCGACCGAGGCCCCGGGGGACGTCGCGTACGGCCTGTCCTACGTCGACGTCGAGGGCCTGACGGCGCTGCCGGCCGAGACCCGGTCCCTCTACTGGGGCAACGACGACGAGGACGACGTCGTCGAGACCGTCCTCGCGAGCAACCCGGTGTGGCAGCCGCTGCCGTTCGTGCAGCAGGGCCACGTGTACCGCTCGGGCGTCGGCATCTGGGCCTACG
>NZ_JAGXJG010000556.1:0-236 GCF_019091725.1 Cellulomonas sp. GbtcB1
GGTGCTGGGCACGTGCGGGCCGCGCCACAGGTCCTGCCAGACGACCGCCTCGGTCCCCCGGCCCGCGCCGCGCACGTTCTGGTAGTAGGTCAGGCCGCCGGCGCCGACCTCGACCGACGCGCCCCCCCCCGCCGTCTCGGCGGTGGACTTGAGGCCGATCAGCTCGAGCTTGTACGGCTCGGCGGCGGCCAGCGCGCGCGCCACGTCGGCCGTGACCTCGACCCGGCGGAAGGTCT
>NZ_JAGXJG010000557.1:0-236 GCF_019091725.1 Cellulomonas sp. GbtcB1
CTCGCTCCTGGCCGTGGACCGGCAGGCCGGCCTGCTGCTCGCGGTGGGCGAGCACGCCGGCGGCACCGTGCCCGCGTTCCGGGTCGGGTCCGGCGCCGACGGCCGGCCCGCGCACGACCGGACGGGCACCGCGAGCAGCGGCGGTGACGACCCGTGCCACGTGCTGCTCGAGCCGGAGGGCCGGGTGGCCTACGTGGCCAACTACTCCTCGGGCTCGCTGGCGGCCCTGGAGCTCG
>NZ_JAGXJG010000558.1:0-236 GCF_019091725.1 Cellulomonas sp. GbtcB1
AACCAGAAGTACCCCGACCTGGCCCGCCGGTACGGGGCGGACCAGGTCCGCCTGCTGACCGGCGACACCACCCAGAACGGCGAGGCGCCGGTGGTCGTGATGACGTCCGAGGTGCTGCGCAACATGCTCTACGCCGGGTCGAGCACGCTCGACGGGCTCGGGTTCGTCGTGATGGTCGAGGTGCACTACCTCGCCGACCGGTTCCGCGGCCCGGTGTGGGAGGAGGTGATCATCCA
>NZ_JAGXJG010000559.1:0-236 GCF_019091725.1 Cellulomonas sp. GbtcB1
GCGGCGGAACGGCGAGGACGCCCGGCGGCCCGGGCCGACTACACGTCCCAGCTCACCGCCCGGAGCGCCGCCGCGGCGACCTAGGCCGGCGCGAGGCCGTCGACGTCGACCACGGCGTCCTCGACGCGCGCGCCCTCCAGGGTCGCGTGCAGCTCGCCCGCGCGGTGCCGGTGCCACGCGAGCACCGGCGGGTACCCGGCGTGCCGCGCGTCGAGCCGGTCCCGGACCGCCGGGAC
>NZ_JAGXJG010000057.1:0-28114 GCF_019091725.1 Cellulomonas sp. GbtcB1
CGGTGGTCGAGGGGGTCGCCGGGCGGGAGGGGTACGTCGACCCGGTCCAGCAGTGGGCACCCGACGCCGCGAGCCCGAGCGGCATGGCCTTCCTCGACGGGACGCTGTACGTGGCGAACCTCAAGGGCTCGGTGCTGCGCGCGGTGCCGACCGCGGAGCCGGGCACGGCCGTCGACCTGTTCGCGGGGACGTACGGGCGGCTGCGGGACGCGGTCGCGGCGCCCGACGGGTCGCTGTGGCTGGTCACGGGCACCACCGACGGCCGCGGCACCCCGCGCACGGGCGACGACCGGATCCTGCGCGTGCCGCTCCGGTAGCCCCGGGGCGATCTCAGCGGGGACGGGTCGAGGCCGGCGCCCGGGGGTGCCGACCTCGACCCGCTGCCGTCGCCGGCGGTGAGCCGGCTCAGCTCGCCGGCGCCCCCGCGTCCACGCGCGTCGCCGCGCGCGGCCCGCCCGGCGTGCCGCCGCCGGAGCGCCGCTGCCGCACGAGCTTCCGGGTCACCAGGACGACCGCGCCGACCAGCAGCAGCCCGACGAGGACGTCGGCCGCGTACAGCGCCCACTTCCACGGCGGGGTCACGGCGACGAGGCGGCTGTCGGCGGCGAGGCCGTTCATCGCGTTCGACGCGGTGACGGCGTACCCGATGTTGTGCGCGGCGCGCCGCATGTCGGCGACCACCGACGGCGTCATCTGGTCGTCGGTCAGCTTCCAGAGCGTCGCGTCGGTGTTGAGCCACAGGTCGGTGCCGGCGTCGAGGCCCGCGCGCAGGTCCTCGTAGGCGAACACGTCGAACGAGGCCTGGTCGGTGACGACGACGCCCTCGAAGCCCCACTCGTCGCGCAGCGCGCCGGTCATCAGCCCGGCGTGCGCGCCGCTCCAGGTCGCCCCGAGGCGGTTCATCGACGCCATCATGCCGCGGGCGCCGCCGTCCCGGACGGCCATCTCGAACGGCGCCAGGTAGAGCTGGCGGACGGCCTGCTCGTCGGCGAACGTCGCGAGGCCGATGCGGTCGGTCTCCTGGTCGTTGAGCGCGAAGTGCTTCATGAAGACGAGCACGCCCTTCGACTGCGCACCCTCGACGACCGCCGCGCTCATCGCGCCGGACAGCACCGAGTCCTCGGAGTAGTACTCGAAGTTCCGGCCGCTGTACGGCGAGCGGTGGATGTTCGCCGCCGGTCCGTACCAGCCGGCGACGCCGAGGTCGAGGGAGTCCTCGCCGATCGCCGCGCCGAACTCCTCCGCGAGGGCGTCGTCCCAGGACGACGCCAGGACGATCGCCGGCGGGTAGCCCATGCCGCCCTGGCCGCCGACGAGGGTGTCGGAGATGCCGGCGGGGCCGTCCTTGTCGACGGTGGCGGGCAGCTGGATCGAGTCCACGCGCTTGGTGGCGTAGCCGCCGATCCGGGTGAGCTCGTCCAGCTCGGTCACGGTCATCTGGTCGAGCAGCGCGTCCCACGACGGGGAGTCGTAGGGCTCGCCGACCAGGGTGGCGGCGGACAGCTCGCCGTACTCCTCGCTCACGGTCCCGGTGGCCGGCATCTCGGCGTCCGGGTCCTCGACGTCCGGGATGTCCAGGTCCGCGAGCAGCGCGTCGGGGGCCTCCCAGGCGCCGTCGGCGTACGTCGTCGGCCAGGTGCCGGTCCAGTCGGAGCGGCTCAGGTAGGTGAAGCCCTCGTCGTAGGTCCGCAGGTCGACGTCGTCGAACTGGTTGGTCACGGGCGCGCCGGTCTCGGCGGACACCGCGTACGTGGTGGCGTCGAGGGCGTCGACGGTCGTCGACCAGGCAAACGCCGCGTCGCCGTCCGCGTCCATGCCGTCGGCGGTGGTCAGGCCCTTGGCGGCGAGGATGTTGTTGAGCGCGACGTGGGCGTCGGTGCCGGCGGCCAGGTAGTGGTCGCCCGCGTCGACGACGTAGGTGCCCGCGCCGTCGGCGTCGTAGGACTTCATGAGCTCGCGCGGCACCTCGACGGTGACCGTCTCGGACGCACCCGGCTCCAGGGACCCGGTCTTGGCGTACCCCGCCAGCTCGACGGCCGGCTTCTCGACGCCGTGCTCGCGGTCGACGTCCGTGTAGGGCTGCTGCAGGTAGACCTGCACGACGTCCCGGCCCGCGACGTCGCCGGAGTTGGTGACGGTGACGGCGACCTCGAACGCGTCGTCGCCCTCGGTCACGGCGTAGTCCGACCAGTCGAAGGTCGTGTACGACAGGCCGTAGCCGAACGGGTACTGCACGGCGGTGGCGTAGTCGAAGTCGCCCACGCCCGCGGCGCCGAGGACCGCGTCCTCGTACCGGGTCTCGTAGTACCGGTACCCGACGTACACGCCCTCGGCGTAGACCATGTACTTGTTCCCACGGTCGACCTCGGAGTTCGTGAGGTCGTACGAGCCCAGGTTCGCGATGCTCGGGGCGCTCGTCGAGTCGTAGGCGTAGGTGTCGACGAGCGCGCCGGACGGGTTCACCGCGCCGGTGAGCACCTGGCCGACCGCGGCGGCGCCCGTCTGGCCGAACGAGCCGACCCAGAGCGCCGCGCTGACCGGGTACTCCTCGAGGAAGCCGAGCTCGACCGGGTTCTGCGTGTTCAGCAGGACGACGACGGTGTCGAAGTCGTCCGTGACCGCCGCCAGAAGGTCGCGCTCGTCGGCGGTGAGCTGGAGGTAGGTGCCGTCGCCGGCGTCGCCGGTCGCGACCAGGTCCTTGCTCTCGCCGCCGGAGCGGCCGAGCACGACGACCGCGGCGTCGGCGTAGTCCGCGAACGACGCGCGGACCTCGTCGGTGTAGACGCCCTGCGGGACCTCGTTCACCGCGAAGGCGCCCTCGCCGTACACGTCGGGCGTGGTCTTGCGGTAGTCCTTGCCGGCGCCCGACTCGTAGAAGTCCCACAGCGTCGGGTTGACCTCGAACCCGGCGTCCGCGAACGACTGCTCCAGCGTGACGGCCTTCGACGTGTCGACGGAGCCGGCGCCACCGCCGCCGTAGACGGGGTCGACCGCGTCCTGGCCGAACACGCTGATCCGCGCGCCCCCGGCCAGCGGCAGGGACCCGTCGTTCTCCAGCAGGGTGATGCCGCCGGCGGAGATCCGGGTGCCGACGCCGGCGAGGTGCGCCTGGCGGTCCTCGTCGGACGTGAAGCCGGAGGTGAAGTACTCGGCGTCGGTGCCGTCGGCCGAGACCACCTTCTGGGTGGGCTGGTCGAGGTAGACCGAGATCAGGTCGGAGTACTTCGTGGCGTAGGCGTTGCCGACGACGAGCCCGCCGGCGAGCGCGGCGCACAGGACGTACGCGCCGACCGCGACGGGTGTCGACAGCCGCCTGGGCTGCTTCGTGGACATCGATGGCCTCATCTCTCACGGGTCGTCGACTTCGACGCCCTGGGGTGCGCGGCGATCGAAGCACCGGGACCGGGCCGGGCCCGGGGCCGGGGAACAACTCGCGTCCCGCGGCGCACAACCTGTCGCGCGTCAGGCGCCCCGGGCCGCCAGCCGGTCCGTGAGGGCGGCGAGGAACGCGGCGCGGTGCGGGCGGCTCACCGGCACCTCGCGCCCGGTCACCAGCCGGCAGGTCGCCTGCCGGACGGCCACGACGTGCCGGAGGTTGACCAGGTAGCCGTGGTGGCAGCGGAAGAAGCCGTGCGGGGCGAGGTCGCGCTCGCGCTGCTTGAGCGGCCCGGCGACGGCGTACCGCCCGTCGAGCGTGTCGACCACGACCCGGCGCCGGGACGCCTCCAGGCAGACGACGTCGGCGGTGCTCAGCCGCAGCGGGCCGTCCTCGGTCACCAGCTCGACCGTGGCGTCCGCGCGGGACCGCGCGCGCTCGACGGCCCGGTCGAGCTCGCGCGCCAGCGCGTCGTACGACACCGGCTTGAGCAGGAAGCCGAGAGCGCCGACCGCGTAGCCCCGGACCGCCTGCGCCGCCGCGTTCGTGACGAACACGATCGCGACGTCGGGGTCCCGGCGGCGGACCAGCTCGGCCGCGGCGACGCCGTCGAGCCCCGGCATCTCGATGTCGAGGAGCAGCAGGTCCGTGCCGGGCCGGTACCCGGCGACGAGGCCCGTCCCGTCCCCGTGCCGCCGGACGTGCAGCGGCACGCCGCGCTCGGCCTGGTACCGGCGCAGCGCGGCGGTCAGGCGCTGCGCGGCGACGTCCTCGTCCTCGACGACCGCGACCTCGATCATCGGCGGGCTCCTCGCTCCGGGGCGGTGCGCGGGGTGCGCGGCGCCGTGGCGGGTCGAAAATCTAGCCTGCTTGTTTTTCGATGTCGAGGGTGATCCGCCCGCGTCGCTAGGGTGTCGCCATGCCCACCGAGACCCGCCCCCGGCGCGGCCCGTACGGCAAGACGCGCGGCCGCGTCGAGACCCTCGGCCGCGTCGCGTACGAGCTGGTCGTCGAGGCGGGCCACCGGAGCCTGACGATGGCGGAGGTCGCCCGGCGCGCGGCGCTCACCGAGGCCCAGGTGCTGCACCTGTTCCCGTCCCGCGACCACCTGCTGGTCGCGGCGCTCGAGCACGCCGACGCGCGCCTGCGTCCGGAGCCCGGCTCGCCCGGCCTCGCCGAGGTGCCCGACCCCGAGGCCACCCTCGCGGCGGCGATCCGCGCCCAGCACTCCGACCCGCACGTCGTCCGGCTGTTCGCGAGCATGTGCGCCGAGGGCCTCGACCCCGGCCACCCCGCGCACGCCTGGCTCGTCGAGCGCACCCGGCGCACGGTCGCGAGCTACGCGCAGATCCTCCGCGAGCTGCAGGCGACCGGGTGGGCGCACCCCGACGTCGATCCGCAGCGGTTCGGCCGGCAGCTGGTGGCGCTGTGGGACGGCGCGCAGGCGCACTGGCTCCTGGACCCGTCGACCGACCTCGGGGCCGAGGTCGCGGCGGGGCTGCGGGTGCTCGCGCGGGCCGACCACTCAGGCGGTCCGGGCCTCTGAGCGCGCGGGCGCCGGGTGGTAGCGTCGAGGCGTCACCACGACGGCGACCCGCCGACCACCCGGTCGACGAGCCACCGCCGCGGCGATGTGAACTCATGGGAGGAGTTCACGAACGAGGCGAATCACTTCCACGACGACCGGCACGAGCTGCTTCACGAGGGCTGTCACCCTCGCGGCTCTGCCGGTCGTTCGCTGTCCGGAAGGACCCGACCTCCCGCAGTGCGGACAAGGTTCGTCTGACACTGCCACCACCTCCTCTCCCTCGCGGCAGCGAGGTCGAGGCGCCCCACTCCCACCCGGGACTTCAGGTGCTGCGGCTCAGGTCGGAGGCGGCGTCGCGAGCCTAGGGACGCGGTCCGCCTACTCAGTGCGAGGACCGTCCGTCATCCACAGGCCGGGGGCGCCGCGCCGCCCGCGCTCACCCCCGGCGCGGCGCCAGCGCCCGGTCCACCGCCGCCAGGACCGTCGCCCCCGCGCCGGCGGCGAGCACCAGCCAGCCGATCGCGTGCAGCCCCGCGTCGGTCGGCTGCTCCCCGAAGACCAGGCCGATGACCGCGGACGACCCGATGGCGGCGAGGTACACCGAGGTCCGCGACAGCCCCGAGGCGGTGCCGATCTGGTCCGGCGGCGCGTGCCGGTACAGCGCCGCCTGGTTGGACACCGACGCCAGCCCCTGCGGCACCCCGAACACGGCCGCGACCACCAGCAGCAGCCACGCCGGCGACGCCGAGGTGAGCACGAGCAGCAGCGTCCCGCCGGTGACCGCGAGCGCCCCCGCGACGACCAGCGGCGGCCGCAGCCGGGTGTTCCGCGCGACCGCGACGGACGCCAGCCCGGCGAGCACCGCCGTCGGCAGCTGGAGCAGCCCGGCGGCGTGGGGGTCGTAGCCCGCGGCGCCCTGGAGCCCCTGCGAGTAGACGTAGCCCACGGAGTACGCCGCCAGGTAGACGAGGAACATGCGCGCGTAGGTCCGGGTGAGCGCGCCGTTGCGGGCGAGCACCCGCACGTCCACGAACGGCGCCGCCCTCCCCCGCTCCCAGCGCACGAACGCGACGAGCAGCGCGGCCGCCGTGGCGAGCAGCCACCACTGCGGGCGCTCGAGCTCGAGCAGGAAGACCAGCAGCGCCGCGAGGCCGGCGGCGAACAGCAGGATTCCCACGGCGTCGACGCCCGCCCGCGGCCCGGGCGCCTCCCGCGGCGGCCGCTCGTCGTCACCCGGCACCCAGGCCGCCGTCATCGCCAGCGCCCGGGGCGCGTGCGGCACGTTGGCCAGGAAGATCGCCTGCCAGTCGAAGGCCGCGACCAGCACGCCGCCGAGCACCGGCCCGACCGCGGACGTGGTGAGGCTCGCGATCGACAGCCCGGAGAGCAGCGCGGGCGGCGTCGGCCGACCGGCGCGGCGGGACTGGTCGCTGATCAGGGTCATCGCCGACGGGTACGCGGTGGACGTGCCGAGCCCGATGAGCACCCGTGCGGCGAGCACCCCGCCGAACCCCGGCCACAGCAGGGGCAGCACGCCGGCGACCAGCACCCCGACCAGGCCGGCGGTGTAGACCCGGCGCGGGCCGAGCAGGTCGGCGAACCGGCCCATCACCGGCTGGGCGACGGCGCTCGCCAGGTACAGGCCCGCGACCAGCCAGATCGCCCGCGACGTCGGGATGCCCAGGTCCCGGGAGATCGGCACCAGCGCGACCGAGATCATCGTGGTGTTGATCGGGTTCAGCACGGGGCCGATCAGCACCGGCGCGACGAACCGGGGACCGAATCCGCGTTCTGAGGGCACGACCACCCACGCTACGTCGTCGGGGCCGTCACGCCCGCGGGAGCACGACCGCCTTGCCCAGCGCGCGCCCGGCCCCGACGTCCGCGAGCGCCGCGGGCGCCTCGTCGAGCCGGTACTCGCGGTGCACGTGCAGCCGGACCGACCCCGCCAGGCAGAGGTCCGCCATCGGCGTGAACGCCGCCGGCCCCTCCCGCACCGCCAGCACGCCGATCCGCCGGCCGGAGGCCGCGCCGACCACCGCGCCACCGACGAGCACCCGCAGCAGCGCCCGGGTGGTCCCGCCGACGCACCGGTACCGGCCGCCGGGTGCCAGGGCGCGCCGGTACGCGAGGACCGAGCGGTGGGCGACCAGGTCGAGCACCATGTCGTACCCGGCGGCGGTGCGCGTGAAGTCGTCGACCCGGTGGTCGAGCACCTCGTCCGCCCCGAGCGAGGCGACGAACGCGGCCTTGCCCGCGTTGTCGACGCCGGTGACGTGCGCGCCCGCGGCCTTCGCGAGCTGCACGGCCAGCGACCCGGCCCCGCCGCCCGCGCCGTTCACCAGCACCCGGGAGCCCTGCCCGACTCCCGCGACGCCCTGGAGCGCGATCGCCGCCGGCTGCGGGATCGCGGCCGCCTGCACGGCCGACAGCCCGGGCGGGCGCAGCGCCAGCGCCGACTCCCGCGCCAGCGTGCACTCCGCGAGGCCGCCCTTCAGCGCGAGGTTGTCCCCGTAGACGTCGTCGCCGACCCGGAACCGGGTCACCCCGGGACCGACCGCGGCCACCCGGCCGGCGACGTCGGAGCCGAGCACCCGGCGCGCGGGCCTGCGCAGCCCGCCGATCCGGGAGTAGGCCGGGGAGCCGCGCAGGCACTCCCAGTCGGAGAGGTTGAGCCCGACGGCCTCGGTCTCCAGCAGGACCTGACCGGGACCGGGCTCCGGGACGGGCACGTCCGCGAGCCGCAGCACGTCGGGCGGGCCGTAGCGGTCGTACACCAGGGCGCGCACGGCACGATCCTGGCACCCGGGCGCCGCGGGGGTCGAGACCCTCAGCGACGGCGCAGCACGCGGGCCACGGCCACCGCGGCCCCGACGACGAGGGCGACCACCACCAGGACCAGCACGACCGTCAGGACGTGCCAGGGCTTGAGGGCGTTCACGTGTCCTCCGGGTCGGGTCGTGGGGGGCGCGCCCGGCGCGGGCGACCCGGCGTCGACGCTACCGACCGGGCCCGCGCCGCGTGGCCGGTTCCGGCACCGGATCCGGCGGGCGGCCCCTCACCCCGGTCCGGCGGAGGTGGTAGTACGGCAGCCGCACGGTCGGCCGGAACCCCGCCGACAGCGCGACCCGCACCGACGCCGCGTTGTCCTCCCGGCACGACCACACCGGCGTCAGCCCGGCACCCCGCACCGCGTCGACGAACGCGCCCGCCACGCACGCCGCGAGCCCCCGGCCCCGGAACGCGGACGCGGTCTCGACGCCGATCTCGAGCTCGTCCCCGGTGCGGTACGACGTGAACGCGATCGCGCCGACCGCGCCGTCGGCCGCCCGCTCCGCCACGACGCCGCCGCCGTGCGCGAGGAACGCCGCGGCGTCCGGCCAGAACCCGGCGGGCGCCACCGAGCCGGACCAGCCGAAGTCGGCCGCCATGGCGGGACGGGTGCGCCACCCGGACGGCAACGGGCGGGCTGCGCGGGGCGCGGCCGGGTCGTGCCGGAAGTTGAGCCGCACGTGCCGGGCCGCCGCGCCGGGGGCCGCCGCCCCGGGCGCGTCGAAGAGGACCGCCCGGAGCGCGGCGTCCCAGCCGAGGCCGGTCCAGCGCGGGTCCACCTGCAGCCACTCCTCGGCCGGTCCGGCCCCGCCCCGCAACCGCACCAGCACCGCGTCGAACGCCTCGTCCACCGCCGGGCCCCAGACCAGCGACATGCCGTACCCGTGCACGGCGTGGAACGCCCTCGGGGCGTCGGCGCGGTCGCACCACAGCGCACCCGGCGCGGTCCCGTCCAGCACCGCCCGGGCGAAGCCGGTGTTCACCGGCACCCGGGCCAGCTCCCGGCGCGCCCGAGCCCGCAGGTCCTCGTCGCACGGGTCCCGCAGATCGACGTCCACACGGCGACCCTCGCAGGGCCCGCCGGTCCGCCACCAGGTCCACTCGGCGGGAAGTGGATCCCGCCGCGCGCCGAGCGCCGACCCCCGCCCGCGGAGGTGGCGCCCGCCGACGTCAGACTCGGGCCGTCCCCGACCGCGCGAACGGCCCGCCGGCCGCGAACACCTGCGCCGCGAACCGCTCGCCGATCAGCCGGTGCGTCGCGGGGTCCGGGTGCAGACCGTCGGGCAGCGGGTGCTCCTCCGCGTCCGCGGCCCCGTAGAGCGACAGCCCGTCGAGCAGGTGCAGGTGCGGGTCGTCGGACCGCCTCCCCACCACGGCCGCGAGCGCGTCCCGCACGACCCGGAGCGTCGGGCGCCCGTTCGACAGGTCGTCGCCGCCGGTCGCCACGAACCGCACCCGGCCCGCCGCGAGCTCCGCGACGTCGAACGCCCCGGGCCCGGGGGTGCCCTCGTGGATCCCGCAGAAGATCGGCGTCACCAGCACGAGCGGCGTGTCCGGGTGGCCGTCGCGGATCGTGTCGAGGAACCCGTGCACCGCCGCCTCGAACGTCCGCCGCCGCATGCCGTCGAGGTTCACGACGTTGATGCCGAGCGCCACGCTGACCAGGTCGGCCGGGGCGTCCCGGATGACGCGTGCGGTCGCCGGGTCGACGAGGGCGCTGCCGCCGAGGCCGAGGTTGCGCAGGTCGACCCCGCCGAGGCGCGCCGCCAGGGCGGGCCACGTGCCGGACGGCGTCGCGGCGTTGGAGCCCTGGCTGATCGACGACCCGTGGTGCACCCACACGGGGCGGTCGTCGGCGGCGGGCCGCACGGGCGCGTCGGCGCGCAGGGCGACCACCTCGACGGACTCGTTGTGCGGGAGCCAGACTTCGACGGCCTTCTCCCCCGCGGGCAGCCCAGGGAACGCGACGGTCTGCGGCGCACCGGCCAGCAGCGCGGACGCGCCGGTCGCGAGGTCGGTCTCGACGGCGTCGCCGCCGGTCAGCGGCACGCTGGCGAGCACGACCCCGTCGACGACGAGGTCGACCGCTCCGCGCGGCCGCTCGACCTGCCGGTAGGCGAGCCGGGTCGGGTGCAGCACGACCTCGACCGCCGTGGCGGTGGTCGAGAACGCCAGCCGGACGCCGGAGGGCTGCGCCTCCATCGCGGCCAGCTGCGGGTCGCCGAGCTGCCGGTCCACCCACGCGGGCAGCCGGTGCGGCCGGAGCCCGCGCGCGGTGGTCTCGGTCCGGTCGGCGCCGCGGACGAGCGCGGCGAGGTCGGTGAGGGGGACGTCGATCATGCGGGGGTGTCCTCGGGGTCGGGAGCGGGCCAGGCCCGCAGCAGGGCGTCGAGCGCGTCGACCGTCCGGCCCCACGAGTCCGCCGGGGCGGGCGCGCTGTGGTCGAAGCTGCCGATGCGCTCGAGCTGGACGAAGCCGTTGATGGTGCTGCCGAGCAGCCGGATCACGTGCACGCGCTGGTCGGCCGGGACGGCGTATCCGCGGAGCAGGGCGTCGGTGAGCGCGACGACGTCCACCGCCGACGGCGCGGCGACGGCGGCCGGGCCGGCGCGGCGCTGCATCGCGGCCCACCGGCCGGGGTGCTCGCGCGCGTAGTCGCGGAACGCGTCGGCGTACCCGCGCAGCGCGTCCCGACCCGACCGCCCGGCGATCCCGGTGGCGATCCGGGCGGCGACCTCGCCCATCGCGAGCGCGGTGACGCCGTCCAGCAGGGCGGCGCGGTCCCGGACGTGCGCGTACAGGCTGGCGGTCTGCACCCCGAGCCGCCGGGCGACGGCGGACAGCGTGAGCGCGTCGAAGCCGGCCTCGTCGGCGAGCGCCGCGGCGTCCGCCACGACGAGGGCGGGGGTGAGTCCGGCGCGCATCACGACACTAAACCTACACCCTGTAGGCATAAACCTCAGGGGCATAGGAGCGCGCGGGTGCGAGAGGATGGGCCCCGTGACTCCCGCGCCCTCGGCCCCCCGGTACGTGTTCCTCGACGTCGACGGGACCTACGCGCACCACGGCGAGGTCCCCCCGGGGCACGAGCGCGTGGTCCGGGCGGCCCGGGCCAACGGGCACCGCGTGCTGCTGTGCACAGGGCGACCGAAGTCGATGCTCCCGGACCGGATCCGCGCGGCAGGCTTCGACGGGATCGTGGCGTCCGCCGGCGGGTACGTCGAGGTCGACGGCGAGGTGCTGCGCGACCAGCGGTTCCCGGCGGACCTCGCGGCGCGCGCGATCGAGGTCCTCGACCGGCACTGCGCGGCCTACCTGCTGGAGGCGCCCGACGCGCTCTACGGCCGGCCCGGCGTCGACCGGCGGCTGGGCGAGCTGCTGGACGGACACTTCGGCCGCGGCGGCGCCGACGGCGCGGCGAGCCCGCTGGAGATCCTGAAGGCGCTCGAGACACCCGACGACCTCGGGTCCTGCTCGTTCGCGAAGATCACCTACTTCGGCGCGGCGATCCCGTGGCCGGAGCTCGGCGCGGAGCTCGGGGACGAGCTCGGGATCCTGCCCAGCTCGATCGCCGCGATGGGCGAGTCCGCCGGCGAGATCTACCTGCGCGGCGTCCACAAGGCGCTCGGCATCGAGGCCGTCACGGCGCACCTCGGCGTCCCGCGCGAGGACGTGATCGCGTTCGGCGACGGGCTCAACGACCTGGAGATGCTGGAGCACGCCGGGACCGGCGTGGCCATCGAGGGCGCCGACCCGCGGGTGCTGGCGGTCGCCGACCTGGTCGTGGCCGGGCCGCAGGTCGAAGGGCTGGTCGAGGGGTTCGCGCGCGTGGGCCTGGTCTGACCCCCCGGAACCCGCCCGCCGAGGCGGGTCGCTGGCCTAGCGTGGCGGTGATGAGCCAGCCCAGCGCCCCGCCGCCCCCGCTCCCGGCCGCTCCGGAGCCGCGCCCCGTGCCGCCGTCGTCGACCGCGCACCTCGTGGTGCGGCTCGCCCTGCTCGTCGCGGTGCTGGCCTCGGTCGCGTACGCGCTGCTGCGCCCGGTCGGCGCCGAGCGGTCGGGCCTCGGCTCGTACGACGCCCCGGACGCCCTGATCGCGCTCGGGGTGCTCGTCGCCCTCACCGCCACGATCATCGCGGGCCCGGAGCCCCGGCTGGCGACCCGGTGGGCGTGGTTCTGGCTCGTCGCCTACGTCTGGCCGGCGGCGGTCGTCTACCTGCTGCTGGAGCCGACGGCGGCGTGGCGGCGCGCGTCGGCGCGGGCGCCCGGGCGCCGGCTGACGGGCGGCTGGGGCTTCCTGATCGGGCTGCTGCTGGGCACGCCGCTCACCGCGCTGCTCGCCTGGCGCTGAGGCCCGTGACCAGCGTCCTCGCCCCCGCCGCCACGCTCCCGGCCGGGAACCCGGTGCGGCCGTCGTCGCGCGTGCACCTGGCGGTGCGGCTCGTCCTGCTGGCGGTGCTCGTCGCCGGCGCCGTCCAGGCGGCGCTCCGGCCGGTCGACCGCACCGCGGACGAGCTGGAGGCGGCGCTGGCCGCGGGCGAGGTCGCGACGATGACCATCGAGCGGCCGACCGTCCCGACGATCGGCGGGGTCGGGGTGACGTGGACCGGCGACGGGCGACCCGGCCGCGCGACCTACCGGTTCGACTCGATCTCGGACCAGCGGGTCGACGAGGGGCGCCGGCTGCTCGCCGCGGCCGCGGCCTCGCCGCGGGACGTCGAGGTGCGGGAGGTCGAGGAGCTCCCGAGCCGGTCGAGCCCCGCGTGGCAGCTGTACCTGGCGCTCGGTGCCCTCGTCGCCCTGCCGCTCACCCTGGTCGCCGGGCCCGAGCCGCGGCTCGCGACCCGCTGGGCCTGGTTCTGGCTGGCCGTGCACGCGTGGCCGGTCGCGATCGCCTACCTCGCGCTGGAGCCGACGCCGGTCTGGGACCGCCGCGGGCGCACCGCACCGGAGCGCCGGCTCACCGGCGGGTGGGCGTTCCTGCTCGGGCTCCTGCTCGGCCCGGCGCTGCTGCGCGCCCTCGCGGGCGCCTGACGGGGCCCGCGCCCGGCGTCACCAGCCGGCGACCTGCCGCAGCCCCTCGGCCGGCGTGAGCTGCACGAGCGTGAAGCCGCCCGCGTCCTCGACCTCCAGGCTCACCGCGACGGCCCGCCCGCGCTGGTGCCGGCCGACCCACTCGAGCACCTCGAGCACGTCGCCGCCGTCGACGAGCCGCCAGCGCTCGGCGGGCGCGCCCGCCGAGGCCAGGAAGTCGACGACGTACACCGGGTGCTCCACCTGGACCCACGAGTACCGCGTGCCCACGTCCCGAACCGCCTGCATCCGCCCGACCTCTCCCGCGCGCGACCGATGGCACCGAGTGTGGCGCCCGGAGATGAACGCCGGGCGTCCGGGAGATGGGGACTCGCTGTGCGCGGCGCCGACCGGGCGGCGCCGGCGCGCGCCCCTTGTCGCCAGCGCGGGCACGCTCTACGGGATCCTGGACCGGCTCGTGGCCGCCGGCTACGCCGAGGGCTCGGGCGAGGTGGTCGTCGACGGGCGCCTGCGCCGGTACTACCGGCTCACGCCCGAGGGCCACGACGCGCTCACCGCCGAGACCGCCCGGCTGTCGGCGCTCGCCCGGCGCGCCGACCGGCTGCTCGGCGGCGTCACCCGACCCGGGATCGCCTGATGGGCCCGGGCGTGGACGCGGCCTTCGCGCGATCGGTCGGACGGTGGCTGCGGGCGCACCCGCGGCGGTGGCGTGCGGCGCGCGCGGACGAGATCACCGCGGTGCTGGCCGACCTGGCGCCCCCGGGCGCGCGGCGCCTCGACCTGCGCTCGGGCCTGGGCCTGCTGGTCGCGGGCTGGCGGACCCGGTGGCGCGAGCACCCGCCGCTGCTCGCGTACCTCGGGTACGTCGGGCTGGAGCTGCGGCTCGACCCCCGGTACCGGGACTGGGCGCGGGACGACATCGAGGGGCCGTGGTTCGTCGTGCGGCGGTGGGCGGTCCCGTTCGCGTCGATCACCGCGATCGCCTGGCTCCGGGTGCTCGGCGGCGACGACCCGCCGCTCGACCTGGTGCGGTGGTGGACCCCGGTGATGCTGATCGGCATCGCGATCTGGGGCGGCCACTGGCGCGCCCGGATGGTCGCCCGCCAGCTGGTCGTGCAGCCCGGGGAGACGGTCACCCCGAGCGGGCGGATCCCCGGGATCGTCGCGCGACCCCGGATCGAGGCCCGGTCGTGGATCGCGGCGGCACGGGTGGTCGCCGTGACCGTGCTCGCGCTGTGCGTCGTGACCCTGGCGCTGGCCCCGTACCGGACGTCCGCCGTCCGGGAGGGCGCGGAGCTCCAGATCACGTCGACGCCGATGACCGCCGGCGCGCGCGGCCTCGGGCTCGGGCTCGCGGTGCTCGGCGTGCTGGTGGGCCTCGCCGCCCGGCGACGGGCCGGTGCGCGCGTGCGGGCGTGGCGGCCCGTCGGCCAGCCGCACCGGTGGGTGGTGCCGCTCGGCCCCGCGGGACGCAGCCGGCTCGCGGCGGCCGTCGGCGCCGGCGCGCTCCTGACGCCGTGGGCGCCGGGGCTCGCCACCCTGCTCGCCGGCCCGGTCGCCGCGCTCGCGGCCGCCGCGCTGCCGGTGCTCGCCGCCGCCGGCCGGGCCCTCGACGAGGGCCGCACCGGCGTCGTCGCGGGGATCGACCTCGTGCGCGCGCTGCGCCGGCAGCCCGACCGGGCCGACGTGCCCGTCGACGGGTACCTGCCCGCGGCGGACTGGCTCCCGGCCGGCACGGTCGTCCCGCTGCCCGGGGACCCGCCCCCCGCCGCCCGGACGCCGGGCACGGCGCTCGACCGCCGGGGCTGAGGCCCGGCCCCGGCGCCGAGGTCGGTGGTTCGGCGCGAGATCGGTGGTTGTACCCACCGATCTCGGCGCGAACCACCGACCTCGGCGAGCGGGAGGGGGGTGGGGTGGGGTCGGGCGGGGCGGGTGGGGCGGGCGGGGCGGGTCGTCAGGGCGCCGGGGCCGCGCGGCGGGTCAGGCGCCCGCCGACCGCGCGGGCCAGGCGGTGGGACGGTCGCTCGACCACGCGGAAGAAGCCCTCCGCCAGCAGCAGCGAGACCGGGACGGTCAGCAGCAGCACCGCGGGCGACGTCCAGCCCGTCAGGTAGCCGACCGCGACGACGACCGGCTCGTGGACCAGGTACAGGCTGAACGACCGCGTCCCGAGCCAGCGCACGGCCGGCCGGCTCAGCGGCCGGGCGAGCGGCCCGAGCGCCGCGACCACGAGCAGCCCCGCGCCCGCCGCCTGCAGGACGCGGGTCAGCGCGACCACGCCGTGCGGCACGTCCTCCCGCGCCCCGCCCAGGTCCAGCAGCCAGTAGCTCGTGGTGAGCAGCACGGCCCCGACGAGCACACCGGCCCAGGCGACCCGGCCCCAGCGCGCCGTGACGGCGGCGATCCGGTGCCGGCCGGCCGCCAGCACGCAGCCCAGCGCGAACAGCGGCAGCTGGTAGAGCGCGCCCAGCGCGTAGGGCTGGTCGACCGGCCCGGTCGCCGCGCCCACCCAGGCCACGGCGGCGAGCGCGCCCACCACCAGCGGCGCCCAGTGCCGCAGCCGGGTCGCCGCCAGCACGAACAGCGGCAGCAGCAGGGAGAACAGCACCTCCCAGCGCAGCGACCACAGCGCGGTCATCGTCGAGCCCGCCGGACCGACGAGCAGCAGCAGGTCGCCGAGGACGCCGGCCCGGCCGACGTCCCCGTGGAACGTGAGCCACGGGCTGAGGCCGGCGGTGTCGCCGACGGGCACGGCGAACCGCAGGGCCAGCGCCAGCACGACGGCGGCCCACACCGGCAGGTACAGCCGGAGCAGCCGCTGCGGGTAGTACGGCCCCCACCGGTGACCGGGGCGGGTCGCGGCGACGGTGAGCACGAACCCGCTGAGGACGAAGAACACCTGCACCGCGACCTCGCCCTCCCAGAGCAGGTGCAGCGGCGTCGCCGACACGGCCTGGACGAGCGCGCTCCGCGGGGCGGCGGGGTCGTCGTGCACCGCCATCAGCGCGGGCGTCAGCAGCAGCGAGTGGTGCACGAGGACGACGAGCGCCGCGACGCCGCGCAGGCCGTCGAGGCCCGGCAGCCGGCCACTGCCCGCGCCGGCTGCCGGCGCGCCGGGGACCGCGCCGCGGACGGTCGTGGGGACGGACATCGCCACCTCCGGGTCGGGGGCCGTCCCGGGCGGCCGACGGCGCCCGGCGTCGCGACCCGAGAGTCTGTTGATAGCCCAGCACCCGGGCGCAACTGTCCGTTTTGTGGGTTTTTCGCCCGAATGGACGTACCGGTCAGCCGCCCGGCCCGTGTCCTCGCCGGCGCGGTACCGCGGGAGCCGGCTCGCCGGCAGCGCGGCCACGGCGCTCAGGCCGGCGAGCACCAGCAGCCCCACCCGCAGCGTGTCCAGCCGGACCTGCTCGTTGACCGCCACCGCCGCGTCGACCTGCGCCGGGTCGGCGTCGGTCCGCGACTCCAGCGCCGCCCGGAGGTCGTCGCCACGCCGAAGACGGGGCGCCAGCCGACGAGCGTGCCGAGCACCCCGCCGAGCAGGAACGCGGCGACCCCGGCGAGCGCGCGCCGACCCGAGGGACCCGATGGCGGTGGCCCGCTGGTCGCCGACGTAGCTCTCGGCGATGAGCGCGACCAGCGCGGGCACGATGACGGCCGCGGACGCACCCGCGAGCGCCTGCGCCGCGATCACCCACCCGACGGCCGGCGCGAGCAGCATGAGCAGGCTCGACACCGCGAACGTCCGACGTCCACCCGGAAGGCGCGGACCCAGCCCAGGCGCTGCCCCACCTTCGCCCCCGTCATCACCAGGGCAGCGACCGACAGGCCGTAGGTCACGATCGCGCCGCTCACGGCGGTCGGCGGGACGCCGAAGTCGGCGACCATGCCGCCGATGGACCCCGGCAGCGCGGCCAGGTCGGGGTCACCGACCCGCGCGGGCGGCCGCAGCTGCGAGTGCGGC
The DNA here is from genome assembly GCF_019091725.1 of Cellulomonas sp. GbtcB1. Classification (NCBI taxonomy): domain Bacteria; kingdom Bacillati; phylum Actinomycetota; class Actinomycetes; order Micrococcales; family Cellulomonadaceae; genus Cellulomonas; species Cellulomonas sp. GbtcB1. The sequence continues at coordinate 16,733 of NZ_JAGXJG010000057.1, forward strand.
TGCCAGGCTGCGGCCGTGACGACCGACGTGATCTGGCTGGGCGCTCTCGTGCTCCCTGCCTCGCTCGCCGCGGTGCTGCTGGCGCGGGGCGGCGACCGCCGCCGGACAGCAGCCGCCGCGCCGTTCGCGCTGCTCCCGCTCGCGGCGCTGGCCGTGCTGGGCACCGGCGCGGGGGCCGGCACCGGCTCCGGCACGGGCGGGCTGGTGCTCGTCGACGCGCTGTCGCGCCCCCTGGTGCTGGTCGCGACGGTGCTGTACGCCGCGGCCCTGGTCGTCACCGCGCGGTCGGGCGCACCCGGCGCCCTCCGGCTGACGGCGCTGCTGCTGCTCTGCGGCTCCGGCAACGCCCTGGCGCTGCTCGCGGCGGACGTCCGCACGCTGGTGGCCGGGTGCCTGGTCACGACGGTCGCGGTCGCGCTCATGGCCCGGCTGCCGGCGGGCGGGCCCGCACGGTCGGCGGCCCGGCTGCACCTGGCGCTGGCCGTCACCTCGGACGCCGCGCTCGTCGCCGCCGCGGTGCTCGTCGTCGGGGCGGGCGGAGTGCGGCTCGCCGACGTGCCCGCGGTGGTCGCGACCTCGCCCGTCCTGGTGCCGGTCGTGGCGCTCACCCTGGTCGCGTTCGGCATCCGCGCCGCCACCTTCCCGCTGCACGGCTGGCTGCCGCTCGTGGAGTCCACGGTCGCGATCCCGGTCGGCGCCGTGCTGAGCGGCACCGTCGTCAAGGTCGGGCTGGTCGGCCTGCTGCGGATGCTCCCGCTCGGCGAGACGGCCCTGCCGGGGTGGGGCACCGCACTGGTGGTCGTCGGCCTGGCGGGCGGGCTGCTGGCGGTCGTGCCGGGAGTGCTGAACGACGACGCCGAGGTGTCGCTCGGGTACAGCACCGTCGGCCAGATGGGCTTCATCACGGTGCTCGTCGGAGTGGCGCTCGCGATACCGGAGCTGGCCCGGGCGTGCGCGCTGTCCGCCGTCGTGTACGCGGTGCACCACGGGATGGCCAAGGGCGGTGTCGTGCTGTCCGTGCAGATCTGGCAGCGGCACGGGGGCGGGCGGCTGCGCCCGCTCGTCCTCGCCGGCGCCGCAGTGCTCGCCCTCGCCGTGGTCGGCGCGCCGTTCGGCAGCGGCGCGGTGGCGAAGTACGCCGCAAGCGCGCCCTCGCCGACGGCCCCGAGCCGGCCGCCATCACCGTCGCGCTGCCGTTCGTCGCGACGGTCTCCACGCTGATCCTGGCCCGCACCGCCATGATCCTGCGCCGGCACGTCCGGCCCGGCCGGGTGGGACCCGACGTCGGCCTGGTGTCCTGGGTCGTGCTCTGCCTCGGCGGGACCGTCGCGACCTGGTACCTCGCGGGCCGGTGGGTGCCCGTGCTGTCCGTGCCCGCCCTCGACACCGTCACGCTGTGGCAAGCGACCTGGCCCGTGCTGCTCGGCCTGGGGCTCGCCGCGGTCGGGGCCGTGGCGGTGCGGGCCGGCCTGGTCCCGCCGCGGCTGCGTGCCGCCACCATCCCGCGCGGCGACCTCGTGGCGGTGCTCGGCGGGGCGCTCGACGTGGCGACCACGGCACGCGCGCGCTCCCGGCGCGAACGGCCGCCGGCGGACGCGCCCGGCCCCCCGGACGAGCACGCCTGACGTCCCCCCGTCCGCGAGGCCCGGCCGGCGGCGGGCCCCGCCCGGTTGCCGCACGGTCCCGTCCGTGCGGGGATGGGGCGTGCTCGCTGACCCGACAGGGACGCGCCGGTGACCGGCCGGCCCCCGCTGCGCATCTCCGTCGTCGTACCCGCCTGGGACGAGGAGGACCGGCTCCCGCGCTGCCTCGCGTCCCTCGCGGCCCAGACCCGGCTCCCCGACGAGGTGGTCGTCGTGGACAACGCCAGCGGCGACGGGACCGCGCGGGTGGCCGCCGCGGCCGGCGCCCGGGTGGTGCACGAGGCCGAGCGCGGCATCTGGCCCGCGGCGGCGGCCGGGTACGACGCCGCGACCGGCGACGTCATCGCGCGGGTGGACGCGGACACCGTGCTGCCCCCGGGGTGGCTCGCGCGGGTCGAGGCGCTGCTGGCGGACGACCCGGGGTGCGCCGCGGTCACCGGACCGGGGCGGTTCCGGCTCGGTCCGGTGGGCGGGCTGGGCAGCGCGCTGGTGCACCTGCTCTACATGCGCGCGTACTTCGTCCTGGCGGGGCTCGCGCTCGGCGGTCCCCCGGTGTTCGGGTCGGCGTGCGCCGTGCGCGCCGCCGCGTGGCGGACCGCCCGGCACGAGGTGCACCGCGAGGCCGACGTGCACGACGACCTGGACCTGAGCTTCCACCTGCCGCCCGGGTCGGTCCGGTACGACGCCGGGCTGGCCGTGTCGATCTCCGCCCGCCCGCTGCGGTCGGCGCGCGGGCTCGGCCGGCGGGTGGCCCGCGGGTGGCGGTCCGTGGTGCTGCACTGGCCGGAGCAGGCGCCGTGGCGGGCGCCGGGGCGCCGCGTGGCCTGGTGGCGGGGGCAGGCGGCGCCGGCAGCACCGCCGCGCTGACCCGGCCGCGTCAGCCCGCGGGGCGGACCGGCTGCCGCAGCACCGTGCGCAGCCGCCCGGGCGCGACCCGCCGGGGGTCGCCGAGGTAGATCTCGTGGTGCCGGCCGTTCCAGGTGAGACCCCGGGCGGGCATCACCTCGCGGTGCAGCCGGGCGAGCGCGGGCCCCTCGTCGTCGTACGGCCCGACGTGCAGCGCCTGCAGCGAGCGGCCCTCGTCCAGCGTGAGCGGGACCACCCGGTCCACGGGCAGGCCCGTCCCGCGCGCCGCCGCCGCGGCGCGCCCGTCGGCGACATCCTCACCCGTGACCGCGGCCGGGAGCGGGATCAGCATCGTCCAGTCCCAGTCGCCCCGGCGGCCCTCGGTGAACGCGGACGGGTCGGCGCTCGACCACAGCCCCTCCAGCGGTCCGACCACGAACGCCTCGCCGGTGCGCCGCTTCACCGCCGCGCGCACCGCGTAGGCGGCGGTGTACAGCGCCGCGACGGCGTCCGCGTAGGCGGCCGAGTCCGGGTCGCCGTGCCCGTCGACCGCGAGGTACTCCGCCGGCGGCACGACGACCTCGTCCCACCCGGGACCCGCGCGGTACAGGTCGGCGCGCTCGCGGCGCACGTCCGTCGGCATCGTCGGCCCTCCTCGAGGCGGTCGTGCGCCCATCATGGCGCGCCGCCGACGGTGCGGGGCCCCGGGCGCGGAAAAGGCCTGGGCCGGCGGCGGGGACCGCTGCTACGGTCGCCGCGTGGAGGCGATCGAGGTCGACAGAGCCTAGCCACCGGACCGCCGGTGGCTCGCCCCGTCGTCCGACGCGCAGCGCCGGTCCGCCCGCCACGGGCGTCGACCGCGCCGCGACGAGTCCCCGCACGTCCGGCGCCGCACCGACCCGGTGCGCGACCGCCCGGCCGCCCGCCCCGGCACGCCCCGCGCGTCGCCGGCGCGACCCGCGCCCGGCCCGGCCGCCCACGCCGACCAGCCCTCCCCGCCCACGGGCCCGGGAGAGAGAAGAGCACGCCCATGTCCCCCTCCCCCACCGTCACCCTGCGGGGCGTCACGCTCGAGTGGCCCGACGGCACGGTCGCCCTCGACCGCCTCGACGCCACGTTCACCGCCGGCCGCACCGGCCTGGTCGGCCGCAACGGCTCGGGCAAGTCCACGCTGCTCCGGCTCGTCGCCGGCCTGCTCGTCCCCACGTCCGGCGCGGTCGAGGTCGTCGGCGACGTCGGGTACCTGCCCCAGACGCTCACGCTCGCCCGGGACACCACCGTCGCGGAGCTGCTCGGCATCGACCGCACCCTGGCGGCGCTGCGCGCCATCGAGTCCGGGGACGTCGACCCGCGGCACTTCGACGCCGTCGGCGACGACTGGGACATCGAGGCCCGCGCCGACGAGTCGTTGCACCAGATCGGGTTCTCGGCGGCTGACCTCGACCGGCGGGTGGCCGAGGTGTCCGGCGGCGAGGCCGTGCTGATCGCCGTCACCGGCCTGCGCCTGCGCCGCACCGCGGTCACCCTGCTCGACGAGCCGACCAACAACCTCGACCGGCCCACCCGCGCGCGGCTCGCCGAGCTCGTCGACACGTGGCCGGGGACCCTCGTCGTCGTCAGCCACGACCTGGAGCTGCTGGAGCACGTCGACCGGATCGCCGAGCTGCACGACGGGGCCCTGGAGACGTTCGGCGGCACGTACAGCGCCTGGCAGCAGCACCGGGAGGCCGAGCAGGCGGCCGCCGAGCAGGCCGCGCGGTCCGCCCAGCAGGCCCTGCGTTCCGAGAAGCGGCAGCGCGCCGAGGCGGAGACGACGCTCGCCCGGCGGGCCCGCACCGCCCGGGCGACCCAGCGGGACGGCGGCATCCCGAAGATCCTCGCCGGCAACCGAGCCAGCCGGGCGCAGAACGCCGCGGGCGCCCTGCGGTCCACGCTCGACGACCGGGTGCGGGCGGCCCAGACCGCGGTCGACGGCGCCGACGCCCGCGTGCGCGACGACGAGCACATCCACCTCACGCTGCCGGACCCCGGGGTGCCCCGCGGCCGGCGGATCGCCGAGCTCGCCGACGGTGCCGGCGGCACGGTGGTCGTCCAGGGGCCGGAGCGCGTCGCCCTCGTCGGGGCCAACGGCACGGGCAAGACGACCCTGCTGGAGCAGCTGGTCCGCGGGTCGGCCCCGGCGCCCGGTCGACCCCACGGCCGGCTGCTCACCGACGCGGTCGGCTACCTGCCGCAGCGCCTCGACGGCCTGGACGACGAGGCCGGCGCGCTCGCGGCGGTGCAGGCCGCGGCGCCGGGCACGCCGCCCGGGACGCTGCGGAACCAGCTCGCGCGGCTGCTGCTGCGCGGCGACGCGGTCGACCGTCCGGTGCGCACCCTGTCCGGCGGCGAGCGGTTCCGGGTCGCGCTGGCGCGGCTGCTGCTCGCGGACCCGCCCGCGCAGCTGCTCGTCCTCGACGAGCCGACCAACAACCTCGACCTCGCGAGCGTCGCGCAGCTCGCGGAGGCGCTCGACGCGTACCGGGGCGCGCTGCTCGTGGTGAGCCACGACCGCGCGTTCCTGGAGCGGCTCGGGCTGGACGCGGTGCTCGAGCTCGGGGCGGATGGGCGGCTGCGGCGGCGCGCGGAGCTGCCCGGCTGAGGGCGGGGCGGCTCCGGTCACGCGCCGGCGGGGTCAGCCCGCCGGCGTGGCCCCCGCGTCGTCGCCTCCGGCACCTGCCGTCATGCGCGCGGCGCGCACCGCCCGGCGCCGGTCGACCACGACCACCACGCCCAGCACGGCGACCGCGAGCGCGAACCCCGCGGTCACGTCGGTGAGGAAGTGGTAGCCGAGGTACAGCCGGCTGCCGGCGACGAGCAGGATGCCCGCACCGGTCCCGAGGGCCCAGAGCACGAGCGAGCGCACGTGCGGGCTCCGGATCCAGATCAGGTACCCGGCCGTGAGCAGGAACGTCGCGGTGCCGACGGTGTGACCCGACGGGAACGAGTACGTCGACTCCGACCCCGGCACCGTCATGGTGTCCAGCGGCGGGCGCGGCCGGGCCACCGCCGACTTGATCGCCAGGGACACCAGCGTCGAGAGCACCATGGCCCCCGCGAGCAGCGCCGGCTGCCACCAGGAGCGCGTCGCCAGCCCCCACACCAGGCACGCGACGACGACGACCGCCGGCAGGACGCCGGGCCCCGTCACCGCCGAGACGGCCGTGAGGAACGCCGTGACCCCCGGCCCGCGGGCGGCGACCAGCCAGTCCAGCACCGGGAGGTCGGCCTCGGCGAGGTCGTCGCCCTCGGCCACCGCGTCGTGCACGACCAGCACCCCGGTGAGGCCCACGACCACCAGCAGCAGCCCGAGCACGACGGCCGCGCGCGACGTCGGGTCGCGCAGGTCCCCGCGGCGGTCCCACACGGCGAGCGCCGACCGTCGGGCGGTGGCGACGGTCCGCCGGTACCAGGGCTCGGGAGGCATCGGGAGATCGTCCCAGGCCGCGCCGGGACGCGCTCGGGGAACGGGCTGTGGCCGCGGGAAGGCGCCAGCGGCCGGCGGAGAGTGCGCAACCGACACGTCGAGTGCCCATCCGCCGGATGCACACTCGTCGTGTCGCGCATCCACTCGGTGCCGGGCGGCCGGGCGGCGACCGATGGTCCCAGACGCGCCGGTCCCCGCCGTGGGATCGTGCTGGAGCCACCCGGAACCGCCCCGGTGCCCGTCTGCGAGGAGGCCCGACCGTGACGGATCCCGCCATGACAGGCACGAGCGACGTCGGCGCGAGACTCCCGCCGCGCTCACCCCGTGCCGCAGCGGCCGTGCTCGTGCCGGCGGCGCTGCTCGTGATCGCGGCGATCTCGATCCTCGCCGAGGGCGGTGACGCGGCCGTCGCGGCAGCGTTCGCCGTGGTGGGTGCGGGCGGGCTGACCGTGGAGCGCCGCGTCCGCCGGTCCGTCGGCTGACTCCGCGGGCGCGGACCGCCAGGCACGGGCCCCGCCGGCGAGGCCGACGAACGCGGCCGGCCACGCGATCACCACCAGCAGCCGGTGCCAGGCGCTCAAGCGCCCGCCCTGTGTCGTGCCCGGCCCGTCGTGCGCCGTCAGGAGGAGGCGGCGTCGTCCGGTCGACCGCGCTCCCGGGGACCCGGGGCGTGCGGGACCAGCTTCAGCCCGATCACGGCGCCGACGATCCCGGCGAGGAACAGCACCTTCGCCGGCGAGGCCGCCTCGTCCCCCGCCACCATCGCGTACGTGACGGTCAGCGCGGCGCCGACGCCGACCCACACCGCGTACGCCGTCCCGATCGGGATCGTCCGGGTGGCCCAGGCCAGCCCGCCCATGCTGGCGGTGAGCGCCGTGAAGAACACGACCGTGGGCACGGGCCGGCTCAGGCCCTCGGACATCCCGAGCGCGGTCGCCCACACCGCCTCGAAGACGGCGCTGACCAGCAGGACGAGCCACGGCACGTCAGCTCACCGCCTTCAAGCCGACGACCGAGCCGATCAGCAGCACCAGCAGCGCGACCCGGGCGGCGCCCAGCCGGTCCTGGCTCGTCGCCGCGGCCCACACGACGGTGAGCGTCGCACCGATGCCGACCCACACCGCGTACGCGGTCCCGGTGGGCAGCGTCTGCATGGCCCACGCCAGGCCGACCATGCTCAGGCCCATCGACAGGAAGAACACGACCGTCGGGATCACGCGCCGGAAGCCGTTCGACGCCGCGAGCGCCGTCGCCCACACCGCCTCGAGCATGCCGGACCCGATGAGGACGACCCACGCCATGGCGAACCCGACCGCACCCTCAGGACGCGGTGACCCCGGCCGCGCTCGGCACGCGGCGCGCGACGAGGCGGTTGAGCCGCTCGGACATGACCAGGCCGAGCGCGACGAGCACGGCGGCGAACAGAGGGAAGATCCACGTCCCCGCCCAGGTCGACAGCACCCCGAACAGCGGGGGCGCGAGCGTCGAGCCGGTGTACGCCGCCGCCATCTGGATGCCGATGATGGCCTGCGAGCTGCTGCGGCCGAAGTTCACCGGCGTCGAGTGGATGATCGCGGGGTAGATCGGCGCGCAGCCGAGCCCCGCGACGACGAGGCCGGCGAGCGCGAGCACGTCGGTCCCCACCGGGAGCGCGATGAGCACGACCCCGACCGCCACGGTCGCGAAGCCCCCGCGGATGAGGAGCGTGTCGCCGACGCGGTCGGCGAAGAACCCGGCCAGGAACCGTCCGCCGGTGATGCCCAGCAGGAACAGCGAGCCGAACGCCGCCGCTGTCGCGGTGTCGACCCCGCGGTCGGTGACCAGGTACGTCGAGGCCCACAGGATCGCGGTGCTCTCGAGGGCGCAGTACGCGAAGAACGCGGTGAGGATCAGCAGCACGCCCGGGATGCGCAGCGCCTGGGCCAGCGGGACGTGCGCGCGAGGCGTCGACGGCTCGTCCCCGCCGTCGCCGGCGGCCGCCGCGGACCCGGCCGCGCGGACGGCGTCGACCCGCCCCCAGAGCGGCAGGCTGACGAGCAGCACCACCGTCAGGGCGATCTGGATGCCGCCGACGATCCCGTAGGCGCCCGACCACCCGAGCTGGGAGCCGAGGGCGTAGCTCATGATGAACGGGCTGATCGAGGCGCCCACGCCCCAGAAGCTGTGCAGCCAGTTCATGTGGCGCGCGGCGTAGTGCAGGGCGACGTAGTTGTTCAGCGCCGCGTCGACCGCGCCCGCCCCGAGGCCGTACGGGATCGCCCACAGGCAGAGCAGCCAGAACGACCCGGACAGCGAGAAGCCCACCAGCGCGGCCGCCGTCATCCCGACGCTGACGGCGGTGACCAGCCCGGCCCCGAACCGCCGCGTGAGCCGGTCGGACGCGAGGCTGGACACGATCGTCCCGACCGAGATGATCATCGTCAGGATGCCCGCGAACGCCAGCGGGGCCCCGAGGTCCTCGTGCATCACGGGCCACCCGGACCCGACCAGGGAGTCGGGCAGCCCGAGGCTGATGAAGGCGACGTAGACGATCGTCAGCAGGAGCGAGTACACGGCGTGGTGCGCTGCCTCTCGGCGAGTTCGGGCACGGTCGGACGGCTCCGGCCGGCGAGCGCCCGCAGCTGATGTGGACGATCGTACCGATCATGCTGGCCGGTCGGGGCGCCGTCCACGCCGTCAGCGGCGCGGGTCCGCGCCCCCGTCGTCGGAGCCGCGCCGCACCGGGAACGTCGCCAGCAGGACGACGAAGGCCCGGCACCATGGAGCTGTCGGGCCTTCCTCTCGTGTGTGCGAGTCTCGTCGCTGAACTCCTCCGGCGCGGGGCTGGCGGTCGTTCGCCAGGAGATCGGCTGGGAAAACGCGAAGGAGGCCGCGGACGCCTGCGGTCTTCCGGCCGAGAGCTGGCGCAGCTGGGAGCGCGCCGGTCGACACCCACGAGAGCGGTTCGTGCAGCGCAGCGGGCGAGCTCGACCGCCGGCTGCGACTTCTCCTGGCCGGTGGCCGGCTCGTACGCCCCCGAAACGGCGAACGGCACCCCGTGGGGTGCCGTTGCGACCTGTGCGCCCGGAGGGACTCGAACCCCCAACCTTCTGATCCGTAGTCAGATGCTCTATCCATTGAGCTACGGGCGCATCGGCCCCGGAGGGCCGTTGAAGAGAGTACAGGCCGCACCGCCCCTTGCCCAAACCGGACCGACGTGCGCCCGGCCACACCCGCAGACGGACCGCTCCACGCCCGCTGCGTAGGTACCCCGCCGCCTGGCCTCCGCGTCCCCACGCCACGTACCGTCGCGGGGTGCCTGACGACGCTCCCGCCGCCACCACGTCCCCCGCCTCGACCCCCTGGTCGGTGACCCGTGGCGCCCTCGTCGGCGCCGCCGAGGCCCTGCCCGGCATCAGCGGCGGCACCGTCGCCCTGGTCACCGGCGTCTACGAGACCGCCGTCACCGGCGCCGGACACGCGATCTCCGCGCTGCGCCTGGCCGCGACCGACCGGGTCCGCGCCCGCGCGGAGCTCCGGAAGGTGCGGTGGTCGGTCATCGTGCCGCTGCTCATCGGCATGGTGCCGGGGCTGCTGATCACGGTGCGGTTCATCGCGCCGCTGCTGGAGGAGCACCCCGTCCCTCTCTACGGCCTGTTCCTCGGCATGACGGCGGCGGCACTGGTGGTGCCGGTGCGGATGGCCGGCGCGCGGTGGTCGGCGGGCGAGGTGACGCGGGCGCTGGTCTTCGCAGCCGCGGTGTTCCTGCTCGTCGGGCTGCCGCCGCAGCACTTGAGCCCCACCTACCCGGTGGTGCTGGTCGCCGCGGCCGTCGCCGCGTGCGCGCTGGCGCTGCCCGGGACGTCCGGGTCGTTCCTGCTGCTGACGTTCGGGCTGTACCAGCCCACGCTCGCGGCGCTGAACGACCGGGACTGGGGCTACGTCGCCGTGTTCCTCGCCGGGATCGTCCTCGGCCTCGCGTGCTTCGTGAAGGCGCTGCAGTGGCTGCTGGAGCACAAGCGGCGCCCGACGCTGGTGCTGCTCTCCGGCGTGATGGCCGGGGCGCTGCGCGCGCTGTGGCCGTGGCAGGACGACGACCGGACGTTGCTGGCGCCGGGCGACCAGGTCGGGCTGGCCGTGGCGGCGTTCGCGGTGGGCGCGGCGGTCGTGCTCGGGCTGGTCGCGGCCGAGCGGCGGTCCCGCTCGCTGCCCGACGCGGGCTGAGTCAGCCGCAGCCCACGAGCACGGCGCCCGCCGCCACCTCGACCGGGTGCAGCTCCGGCCGCGCCCGCAGGAACTGCGCCGGCCGCGCCAGGGCGCCGTCGGCCCACGGCACGTCGGCGGACACCTCGACGACCAGCGGGGCGATCCGGGTCGCGATGGCCGACGTCGCGCCGCCGGGCGGGCCGAGCGGGGTGACGAGCCGCCCGAGCGCGAGCCCCGCCGCGAGCCCGAGCGAGCCCGACCGCCCGACGGGCACCAGCTCGCCGTCGACGGGCAGCGCCAGCAGCAGGGCGCCCGGCTGCGCGGCGGACCCGGTGACGGCCGTGGCGACGAGGTCGACGACGGAGCGGTGCTTGACCTTGCGCCACTCGCGGGTGCCGGGGCGGTAGGGCTGGTCGAGGCCCTTCGCGACGAGGCCGTCGACGCCCAGCCCCGCGAGGTCCCGGAACCAGCGCGCGGCCAGACCGGCGTCGCCGGTGAGCGGCGAGGTGGACAGCGGCCCGACCCAGGCGGCGGCGAGCTCCTCGAGCGCGATGCGCCGCTCGATGAACGGCTGCGGCCGGAGGTCGACGTGCTCGCGCTGGATGACGTCGAACACGATGAACTCGCCCGGCAGGGTGGCGGCGAACGCGCCCGGCTGCGCGGCGCCGGCCCGGCGCTGCAGGGCGCCGAAGTCCACCTGGCCGGCGCTGCGGACGACGAGCTCGCCGTCCAGCACGGTGCCCGCGGGCACGAGCCGGGCCACCGCGTCGGTCACCTCGGGGAAGTCGTGCGTCAGGTCGGCGCCGTGCCGGGACCGGAGCAGGGTCCGAGGGCCGTCGGCGAGCGCGAGCAGCCGCATGCCGTCCCACTTCGGCTCCCACGCGGTGCCGCCGGGCATGCCGATCGTGTCGTCGAGCCCGGGGACGGGGCGCGCCAGGGCGAGACCGCTGGGGTCGTCCGGCATTCGGGCCACGCGCGAACTGTACGCTCGATTTCCTCCGCATATGTGGGGTTTCGTCCGATTTCGTCCGACCGGGTGAGACGGGCGCCGTCAGGCGGACGTCGCGGGCCTCGCCGGGGGCGGGGCCGACGCGGCGCGGACCGGCGCACGCCGCCCCCGACGCCCCGCGCCGGCGCGTGGTCGCCGACCTCGACGACCAGCTGCGGGTTCGGCCGACCGCTCCACACCCGCGGCGCCGAGCGGTACCGGTCCTCCCAGAACTACCGGTCGTGCCGCACCTC
>NZ_JAGXJG010000560.1:0-236 GCF_019091725.1 Cellulomonas sp. GbtcB1
CGCCGTGCACCCGGTGCCGGGCGGCCGAGTCGACGTCGCCGAGCACGGCGCTCGCCCTCGGGGCACCGCCCGCGCCGCGGCCGTAGAACATGAGCTCGCCGGCGGCCTCCGCCTCGACGGACACCGCGTTGAAGGCCCCGCGCACCCCGGCCAGCGGGGGCGTCAGCGGCACCAGCGCCGGGGGCCCCCAGTCCTGGGCGCCCTCCCCCGCGTCCCCCGTCGCGCCGCGAGCCGCC
>NZ_JAGXJG010000561.1:0-236 GCF_019091725.1 Cellulomonas sp. GbtcB1
ACCGGTGCACCTCGATGCCCGTCTCGGCGTCGACGCTGCTCCGGGCGTTCCCGCCGAGGTGGTCGCGCCGGTCGATGACGGAGACCGACAGGCCGGCCTCGGCCGCGCGCTCGGCGACCGTCAGGCCGGACAGCCCGGCGCCGACGACGAGCAGGTCCATGCGGGTGCCTCGGGAGGACGGGGCCGCCGGGGCGGCCGGGTGGCGGGGCGAGCGCCCCGGGGGAGGGGCGCCCGCG
>NZ_JAGXJG010000562.1:0-236 GCF_019091725.1 Cellulomonas sp. GbtcB1
GCGCAGCCGCTCCGCGTAGCCGAGCAGGTCCTCGACCGTCTCGTCGACCGTGATGGCCGGGCGGTTGTAGACCTTCACCAGCAGGTGGTTCTTCTGGGCGAGGGCGCCCTCGACCTTCTGCCGCAGGATGTTCTCGTCGAACAGGTCCTGGATGCGGATGCCGGCCCGGTTGATCTTGTCCGCGTACGCGGGGCCGATGCCGCGGCCGGTCGTGCCGGTCTTCCCCTTGCCGAGGA
>NZ_JAGXJG010000563.1:0-236 GCF_019091725.1 Cellulomonas sp. GbtcB1
AGCCTGCTCAGCCAGCCGAGCCTGAGCCGGATGGTCGAGCGACTCGAGGAGGCCGGCTGGGTGCGGCGCGCACCGGAGGCGGGCGACGGTCGTGGCGTCGTCGTCGGGCTCACGGCGGCAGGAGCGGCGCTGCAGAAGGAGGGCGGCCGGCGGCACGTCCAGGCCATCGCGCACTACGTCGGGGGGGCCCTGGGCCCGCAGCAGCTCGCGGCGCTCACGGAGGGGGCCGGCGCGCT
>NZ_JAGXJG010000564.1:0-236 GCF_019091725.1 Cellulomonas sp. GbtcB1
GAATTATTAAGTAAGGGGATTTACTTGGTAAATTCGGTTCGACTTATTGGAAGCTCAGTTATATAGGCACATGGTCCCCATACTAGTTGAGACCATACTGCTTGTAAGACTCAGTTAATTGATTTTGATTAATCAATTATAATTCTAAAGTTAGACTATGTCTACTTTATGAATTTTCACTAAGCAAGGGCGAAATTGGAAAGAAAAGAGATTCTAGGTTTATTTATTAATTAAGA
>NZ_JAGXJG010000565.1:0-236 GCF_019091725.1 Cellulomonas sp. GbtcB1
CGCCCCGGCCCCCCCGGGCGCCGCCCCCCGCGGGGGGGAGAAGCCGGGCCTGCAGGGAGCCCAGGCCCCCGGGCCGGTCGGGGCACCGCTGCCGTGCCCTCGGCCGCGGCAGCGGTGCCCGCGCCGTGGCCCGTCCGGATGCGCGACGTCGGCGTGCGGTACCCGAACGGCGTGACCGCGCTCGACGGCGTCTCGCTCGTCCTGGAGCCGGGGGAGATGGTGGCCGTCGTCGGCCT
>NZ_JAGXJG010000566.1:0-236 GCF_019091725.1 Cellulomonas sp. GbtcB1
GGACCTCGTGCTGCAGCCGGACCCGGGCGCCGCGGGCGACCAGATCGTCGACCATGCGCCGGGCGAGGGTGCCGAAGGCGACGGCGAGGCCGTCGAGGGCGCGGGTCGCGGCCACGGGCTCGACGGGGTCGCGGTCGGCCATGATCAGCGGGGTCCAGGACGCGATGGGCGCGGGGTCCTCGGTGTACACGAGGTGCGCGAACCGGGGGTGCGCGGTCAGCGCGGCGTGCCGGCGG
>NZ_JAGXJG010000567.1:0-236 GCF_019091725.1 Cellulomonas sp. GbtcB1
CTGCCCGCCGTCGGGCCGGTCGTCTGGCTACGCGGCGAGGTCGTCCGCCCCGTCGACTGGGACGGCGTCCCGCACCACCAGATGATCGCGGTGCCGGAGGGCGACGGGGTGCGGCGCGGCCCGCGGCAGTCGTTCGACCTGTGGCGCGAGCAGGTCCGCGGGCGCTCGCCGCCGTGGGACGACCAGCACGTGCAGAACGCGGCCGACCTGCGGACGTACCCCGTGGAGGCGCTGTT
>NZ_JAGXJG010000568.1:0-236 GCF_019091725.1 Cellulomonas sp. GbtcB1
CGTGCCGGTCAGGCCGTCGCACAGCGGGAGCAGGGCGGGGGTGAGGGCGCGGAGCAGGGCGCGCGCGCGGGCGTGGGCGGCGGGCGCGCCGGCGGGCGCGGCGGGGGCCGCGGCGAGGGGGGGTGGACGGCGTTCCATGTCGGGGGCAGCGTAGGTGGTGCGCGTGTCGGGCTCGAGTCACGGATCGGGCCCGGGGGCCCCGCCGATCCGCGCCAGACCGGGCGGCGGGCGCTCCG
>NZ_JAGXJG010000569.1:0-236 GCF_019091725.1 Cellulomonas sp. GbtcB1
GCCGGCCGCGCCCGCCCCCCCGCCCAGGGCCCGCGCGGGGCCGACCACCCCCAGCAGCCCCGGGGTGACCCACACCCGCGGGTCGCTCTCGACCCCGCGGGCGCGCCCCGCGTCCCGGACCTCGTGCACGGTGCGGGCGATCTCGGGCACCGACCAGAGCACGAGCCCGTCCGCGTGGGCGGCCAGGTCGGGCGGGACGCCGTCCCGGCGCAGCGGCCGGGCGGCCCGCGCGAGGG
>NZ_JAGXJG010000058.1:0-28003 GCF_019091725.1 Cellulomonas sp. GbtcB1
GCGTCCTTCGGCCCGGGCGGCGACCCCGTGCGCGCGCTGTCCGTCTGGGAGGGCGGCCTGGGCATCTGGGGCGCCGTGGCGCGCGGGGCGGTGGGGGCGTACATCGGCTGCCGCCGGGCCGGGAACGGCCGGGGCCGACGGGGGCGGTCTGCCGGGGCGGTCGCGGGGCCGCGGGGCGGTCGCCCGCGCCGACGGGGACGGCGCTGGAGCCCTGCCGTGCGGAGGAGCGCACGGGCGTGGCGGGCGTGCCGCCGGCGGCGGGGTCGGCGGTGCCGCGGCCCGAGACGCGGACCGGGCGCGGGGCGTCGTCGCCGGGCGCGACACGCGAGGGCGCGTCGGGCGCGGGGCGCGGAGCGGAGGTGCGGCCGGGCCGAGCAGGCGGGCGGACCGGCCGGGCCACGGTCGGGTCGGGCACGGGGGCACCGACGGTGCGTGCGCCGTCGGCGGGGGGACGCCGGCCGGCCGCGCCGGGCGCGAAGCTCGGCGGCGTCCCGCGAGGGTCGTCGCGCTCCGGTCGGTCCTCGGGGCGGGCCACGGTCAGCCGCAGACGGCGGTGACGTCGCCGGCCGAGAACGCCTCCTTGCCCGCCTCGCGGGTCTGGGCGGGGTCCGGGGTGACGGGGGCGGTGGTGACGTCGCCGCCGGGATCGGCGGCGCCCGGATCCGTACCGGCATCCGTCCCGGTGCCCGCGTCCGTCCCGGTGCCGGCGTCCTGCTGCGTCGGGTCCTGGCTGGTGCCTGCCAGCATCGGCTGGTCCGCGGCGACGTTCGCCCAGATCGCGTCGGCCTCCGGGGCCCACACGACGCGGTACTTGTCGCTGGGCGCCGTCATGAACGGGATCGTCATGAAGGAGATGTTCGCAGCCGAGGTGCTGCGGAGGCTGTAGGCGAGCCCGGCCATGTCGGAGATCGACGAGAACCCCGAGTCGATCGAGAGCGACTCGGTCGCGGAGTCGAGGAACCGGATCAGCTGGGTGATGTCGGTGAGCATGTTCTTGCTCAGGAGCTCCCGGACGACCGCGGCGAGCAGCTCCTGCTGCCGGCCGAGCCGGTTGGTGTCCGACCCGTCGCCGACGCCCTCACCGGTGCGCGCCCGGGCGAATGCGAGGGCCTGGGTCCCCGTCAGCGTCTGCTCGCCCGCGTTCAGGAACAGGCCCGCCTTCGGTGCGTTCATGTCGTTCGGGATGCAGATCGGCACGCCGCCGATCGCGTCGACCATCTTGGTGAAGCCGGCGAAGTCCACCACGACGAAGTGGTCGATGCGGACCCCGGTGTTCTGCTGCACGGTGTTGACCGTGCACGCGGCGGCCGAGGCGATGTCCCCGCCGTTGTCCGCCCCGATCGCGAACGCGGAGTTGAACATCGCGTTGCGCTGGGCCGACGTGGTGCTCCCGTTCGACATGGTGCACGACGGGATGTCGACGAGCGAGTCGCGCGGGATCGAGATGAGCTCGACCCGGCTCCGGTCGGCCGAGATGTGCGCGACGATCGTCGTGTCGGACCGCATGCCGTCCACGTGGCCGCCGATCGCCTCGTTCTCGCCGTCGCGCTCGTCGGATCCCATGAGGAGGATGTTGACGTCGCGTCCAGCGTTCGGGTCGTCCGGGTCCGCGGGGCCCGTGGCGGTCGGCTCGGGCAGCGCCTGGATGAGGTCGCTCGCGTCGATCGTGTCGATGTTGCTGTTCAGCTGGACGTACAGCGCCGCGGCGCCGGACGTGCCGAAGCAGAGCACGCCGACGACCGTCAGCGCGACGCCGCGCAGGACCGTGTGGCTCCGCCGGGGGCGTCCGTGGCGGACGACGCGCGGGCGTGCGGGAGCGGCGTGGCGGGAGGTCACGGGGAGAGCATAGGAGCGAGAGCTCGGCCGTCGGCGCACTCCAGGGGGGTGCGCCGTGCAGGATTCGTGCAGATCACCCGGCTGGCGGGGTCAGGGTGCCGGCCCGGGCGGCCCGAGCCGGCACCGGGCCTCAGCAGCGCGGGAGGAAGTTCTTCACGATGCCGGTGTTCAGGTAGTAGTCGCTCACGTAGCCGCTGTTGTAGAGCTTGGTCCACGCGGTGACGCCGCCGACGCTCGTGCCCGGGGCCCAGCAGTCCACCTCGATGCGCTGGCCGCCGCTGACCGTGCCGACCACGCCGTACCCGGTGCCGGGGCCGGAGCGGATGTTGAGGGTGGTCACCGAGGTCTTGACGGTCGTGCACCACGCGTTGGGGTCGCTGCCCGCGGATCCGCAGCGGAACGGGTCGGCGCTGGCGCCGGTGGCCCCGGCGAGGAGCAGCGCCCCGCTGAGCAGCCCGGTGGCGAGGGCGGCGGTCGCGCGCCGCAGGGTGGTGGAGGTGCGCATGGTCCAGGAGCTCCTTCGTCCGAGGGGTCGAGCGGCGCGCCGACGACGCGCTCCTCGCAAACTAGCGCGAGCCGTGACTGGGCGTCATGGGTTTCGTGACCCGATGTGCCGGCCGCGGACGCGCGACGGCCGCCCGTCGCACCGGGGTGCGAGGGGCGGCCGTCGTGGGCGGGCGGTCAGCGGCCGAGCTGGGCGTACTTCGCCTCGGTGGCGTCCTTCTGCGGCCGCCACCAGGCCTCGTTGGCCTGGTACCACTCGATCGTCGCGGCGAGGCCGTCGCGGAAGGTCGTGTAGCGCGGCTCCCAGCCGAGCTCGGTGCGGAGCTTCGTCGCGTCGATGGCGTACCGCAGGTCGTGGCCGGGGCGGTCGCTCACCAGGTCGTAGGCGTCGGGGGCCTGGCCCGTCAGCTCGAGGATGAGCTCGACGACGGTCTTGTTGTCCACCTCGCCGTCCGCGCCGATCAGGTAGGTCTCGCCGAGGCGGCCCTTCGTGATGATGTCCCAGACGGCCGAGTTGTGGTCCTCGACGTGGATCCAGTCGCGGACGTTCTCGCCGGTGCCGTAGAGCTTCGGCCGCACGCCGTCGATCACGTTGGTGATCTGGCGCGGGATGAACTTCTCCACGTGCTGGTACGGGCCGTAGTTGTTCGAGCAGTTCGAGATGGTGGCGCGCACGCCGAACGACCGCGCCCACGCGCGCACCAGGAGGTCCGAGGACGCCTTGGTGGACGAGTAGGGGCTCGACGGGTTGTACGGGGTGTCCGGCGTGAACTTGGCCGGGTCGTCCAGCTCGAGGTCGCCGTAGACCTCGTCGGTGGAGATGTGGTGGTACCGGACGTCGTAGCGCCGCACCGCCTCGAGCAGCGTGTACGTGCCGATGACGTTGGTGTGCACGAACGGCCACGGGTCGTGCAGCGAGTTGTCGTTGTGCGACTCGGCGGCGAAGTGCACGACGACGTCGCTGTTCTTCACGAGGTCGTCCACGACGTCGTGGTCCGTGATGCTGCCCTTGGCGAAGGTCACCTGGTCCCACACCGGGGCGAGGCTCTTCTCGTCACCGGCGTAGGTCAGGGCGTCGAGGACGGTGACCTGGACCTCAGGGTGCTCGCGCACGACCTGGTGCACGAAGTTCGAACCGATGAAGCCGGCTCCGCCGGTGACGAGCATGCGCACGGGTGTGTCCTCCAAGGTGAGCGGGCGACGTCCTAGGGTACCGACTCGGCGCAGGGCGGAGCGCGGTGCATACCGGAGCAAAGCGGACGACGTCCGCGCGCATCCTTGACTCCGTGTCATCGAGGGCTCAGCCTGCGGAGGTACGCGCCCGGTCGATGTCAGGACTGCCATGCTCTTCCGCTTGCTCCTCGCCCTGTCGGTCGCCGCGACCGGCGCCACCGTCGTCCCGCCTCCGGACGCCTCGGGCCCGGGCCTGACGGACGCGGTGGTGCAGCACGCGGCTCGGGACGCGGCCACGGGGACGGACCCGGGTACCGAGGTGACGAGCACGGACCTCGTCGTCGCGTCCGCGGCCGACGCGCAGGCCGCCACCGCCGAGGCGTCGGAGGCCCTCGACGCGCCGGAGCCGACGCCGTCGGTCACGCCCGAGCCGTCGCCGTCCGCGTCAGCGGCGCCCGCTCCCGATGCGACCGAGTCGGGCCGTGCCGCGCTGGACGACCTGCTCGCCCCCCGCGTCACGGAGGACGAGGCCGCCGCTGCGAGCGTGGACCCCTCAGCCGCACCGGTCGTCGCGGACGCGCTGACCGAGGACGGGCGCGTGCTCACGCCGTCGGTCGCGACCGACGGCGTGCAGACGCTGGGCGTGACGTGGCCGACCGGGACCGACGTCACCGACCTCGCGCCCCAGGTCCGCACGCAGACCGACGGGACGTGGACGGGCTGGAGCGTGCTCGACGTGGCCGACGACGGGCCGGACGAGGGCACCGCGGACGCGCGCGCCGAGAAGCGCGGCGGCACCGACTCGTTCTGGATCGGCGACGCGGACGCGGTCCAGCTCTCCTTCGCGGCGACGGGTGACGGCGGTCCCGCCGACCTCGACCTGGCCCTGGTGGGCTCCGAGCTGGTCGAGCCGACTGCTCCGACGACGCGGAGCAGCGCGGCGTCCGACCAGGCCGTGTTCAGCAACGCGGTGGCGACCACCTCGGGAGAGGGGGCGACCGTCCTGCAGGCGGCCGCCGTGCCCGCCGTCATCACGAGGGCGCAGTGGGGTGCGCGGGCGCCGGTGTGCTCGCCGGACGTCGCCGGCTCGATCGTCGGCGCCGTCGTGCACCACACCGCGGGCAGCAACTCGTACGGGTCCGTCGCCGCCGCGATGCAGCAGATCCGCAACGACCAGGCGTACCACATCACCGGGC
Organism: Cellulomonas sp. GbtcB1; assembly: GCF_019091725.1. Taxonomy (NCBI): domain Bacteria; kingdom Bacillati; phylum Actinomycetota; class Actinomycetes; order Micrococcales; family Cellulomonadaceae; genus Cellulomonas; species Cellulomonas sp. GbtcB1. The sequence continues at coordinate 4,710 of NZ_JAGXJG010000058.1, forward strand.
GAGGCTGGTGCGACATCGGGTACAACTTCGGCGTCGCCAAGTGGGGCAACATCTACGAGGGCCGCGTCGACAGCATGACGAAGCCGGTCATCGGGGTGCACGCCGGCGGGTTCAACACCGGCACGGTCGGCGTCGCCATGCTGGGCACGTACGACGCGGCGCCCTCCGCCGCGACCCAGGACGCCGTGGGTCGCGTCATCGGCTGGCGGCTGGGGGTCTACAGCCGCGACCCGCAGGGCTGGATGTCGTACGCGACCGGGAACGGCGAGAACTCCCGCTACCAGAACCAGACCGTCAACCTGCCGCGCGTGTTCGGGCACCGCGACGTCTCGTACACGGCGTGCCCCGGGAACGGCGGCTACGCCGCTCTGGGCACGATCCGCGCGGTCGCGGCGGCGAACCTCGGCACACCCGCCATGCCTCGAGCGACCGCGCAGGCCGTCGTGCGCGCGCTGTACGCCGACCTCCTCGGACGAGGGACCGACCCCACGGGGCTGAACACGTGGACGACCCGCCTCATGCAGGGGACCAACCAGGCGGACCTCGTCGCGGAGCTGACGCGGAGCGACGAGTACATCAACAAGCGGGTCGCCCAGGCGTACCGCGAGGTGCTCGGTCGCGAGCCCGAGCCCGCCGGGGCCGCCAACTGGCTGGCCGCGGTCCGGAGCGGGATCGCGACGGTCGACGACGCCCAGCGCCGGTTCTACGACTCGCAGGAGTACTTCAACCGGTCGGGCGGGACGAACGCGGGTTACGTGCGCCTGCTCTACACGACGGTGCTGGGCCGGTCGGCGACCGCGGCGGACGTCGCGGTCTGGGAGCCCCGGATGGCCACGGCGCAGGGGCGTGCGGCGGTCGTGGACGGGATCTGGTTCTCGCAGGAGGCGGCCAAGCGGCGCGCCGGTGCGTACTACCAGGTCTTCCTCCAGCGCGCGCCGGACGGGCCCGGCCTGCAGAGCTGGGCGAACGTGCTGCTGCAGCGGGGCGAGGGCGCAGTCCGCACGGGCATCGCCGGCTCGCAGGAGTACCAGAAGAAGGCGCTGGCGCGGTACCCGGCCTGACGGCCGGCACCCACGCACCGCAGGACCGCCCGGCGACGCCGGGCGGTCCTGCGGTGCTTACGGGCACCGACGTCCGCAGGGCGGCGCCCGGCGCCGACCGGGCCCCGGACGTCAGCCCCGCTGCGGCGCCTCGGCGATCAGCGTCCCGTCCTCGCCGATGGTGCCGATCCACACCCGGGATCGGGACACCTCGGTCTCGTACGGGATGTACGACAGCGCGTAGGACCAGCTGGTCATCTCCCCGCTGCGGTAAGGGGCCGGGACGACGTCGTCGGGCCACGGCAGGCCCTCGGCGGAGAAGGTCACGAACGAGACGTCGCCGCCCCACTCGCGCTCGATCTCGGCGAGATCCTCCGCAGTCGGCACGCCGCCTCGCTGGACGACCTCGACCCCGCACACGGAGCGCAGCGTCGCGAGGTACTGGGGCCCGCCGTGCCGGAGGTACACCACCTTGTCGGTGGGCAGCCCGGCGCACACGCCCTGGATCTCGGCGAGCCGCCCGCCCTGCTCGGGCACGCGCACCAGCTCGGTCCAGGTGGTGAGCGGGAAGAGCGCGACGGACAGGCCGAGCAGCGCGGCCAGGGACCGGCTCCACCAGCGCCGCGCGGTCCACAGCGCCTCGAGCACGAGGGTGGAGGCGACCAGGAACCCGGGGAGGGTGACGGGCAGCAGCCGTCGCATCGCCCACACCTGGTCGGGGCTGATGCTCACCTGCCAGAGGTAGAGCGCGGACGGGGCCGCGATCACGGCCAGCACCATGATCAGGCGGGGGTCCCGGCGCGAGATCGCGCGGTGGGCGAGGAGCGCCAGGCCGGAGAACGACAGCACGACCATCGGCCAGCCGAAGTACCAGGAGATCCAGCGGACCGACCAGTCGTCGTAGCTCCGAGCGGGCTCGATCGGCATCCCCTCCCGGTCCTGGAGGCCCATCACGAGGTCCGAGTACGCGGTGCCGACGGCGGTGCGCTCACCGGGGAGCCAGAGGAACCGGGTCGTCAGGACCACCGCGACCAGGGCGACCGCGACGACGCTCGCGACGGCGAGCCCGCGCCGGTGCCGGAGGACGAGCAGGCGCACGGGGTCCCAGGCGCGCGGGAACGAGATCGCCACCGCGACCACGACGGTGGCGGCGAGGGCGCCGGCGAGCAGCGAGAACTGGTCGCCGAGGTCTGCGAGGTAGCCCGGGCTGAGCAGGCGGAGGTCGGCGTACCCGACGGCGACGAGCGCGAGGGCGGCTGCGCCGGCGACGAGGAAAGCGACCCGCGCTCGGCGGCGGTGCCGCGGCAGCAGCGTCGCCCCTGCCACGAGGCCGAGGCCGGCGACGAAGCCGATCACCGTGGCCGCACCGTCGATCCGCGACAGTGCGGTCGCACCGATCAGCGCTCCGGAGAGCAGGTGGCGCCACCAGGAACGCGTCTCGAACGCGGACCAGGAGAGCGTGAGCGCGCCGAAGACGAGCGCCACGTTCAGGGGCTCGGTGTAGGCGGCGCGGGAGAACGCCAGCATCGGGATCGAGATGCCGAGCGTGGTCAGGGGGAGCAGCGCCCACAGCGGACCGACCACGCGGCGGGCGAGCCCGTACACGGCGAGCAGCGCCACCGCGCCGATCGCGAGATTGCCGACGAGGACCCCGGCGTCGCCGCGGGCCCAGCCGGCGAGCGCGATCAGGCCCGGCAGCAGCTTGGCGCCCTGCGCGTGGAGGGCCCCGTCGAGCGGGTAGTAGGCGGCGGTGTCCGCGCGCAGCCCGGGCACGGACTCGGCGAGCGCCTCGGCGGAACCCATGGGCAGATCGGCCGTGGGGTGCTCGGTCAGCCAGAAGCCCTCGAGCGTGAGGAAGCCCGGGTCCCGTGTCACGAGCACGTAGTTCGCGACGTAGGGGACGTTGAGGACGAACCAGGTCGCCGTCAGCGCGAGGGCGGCGAGCGAGCCCCAGCCGTGGGCAGGGGACCGGGCCGGCTGCCCGGGCATCAGCCGCCAGGTGGCGACGACGACGAGGACGCAGGCCGGGAGCACGACGACCGGTCGGAACTGGCCCGTGAGCACGGTCGCGGAGACGACCAGCGACACCCAGAACAGCAGCATCACGGCGCGGTCCGGGGCCGCCGCCACCAGGCCGAGCACGGTCGGTCGCGAGCGCGACCGCCCGCGGTGCGCCGCCCGGACCCGGCCCGCGCGCACGCGCTCAGGCACCGCCGAGGACCAGCTCGGGCGCCGCCCACACCGGGCCGACGGTGGTGCCTCCGGCCGTCACCTGGAACGGCGAGGCCTCCCGCAACCGGGAGAGCTCCACGCCGCTCGCGGCGGCGACCGCGCCGTGGCAGGTGTAGTGCCCTTCGCCGAGGCGGAGGTCGCGCAGCAGGAACTCGAACCGCTGGCGCCCGACCAGCGGCGGGAGCCGGCGGCCGATGAGGTGGGTGTTGGTGCCGATCACGGTGACGCCCAGCGCGGTCTCGATGCCGATGCCCACGTTGGGCTCCGGGACCGGGGCGGCGGCGTCGACCGTCACCACGACCGTGACATCCGCGCCCGGGGTGATTTCCGAGACGGCCGCCCCCGTCGCGTCCCGGAGCTCGACCGACGAGACGATCGCCCGCGGTGGTGCGGCGACCGCCTCGTTCTCGGCGGCGCCGCGCTCGGCGGCCTCGCGCGAGGCCGCCTCGCGCTGGTGCTCGATGTCCTCCTGGCGCTGCTGGTCGAACTCCTGGCGCAGCGCACGCAGCGCGTCGCGGGTCTCGCCGTCCGCGATCACCCGACCGCTCTCCAGGACGACGGCGCGGTCGCAGACGTCGGCGACCTGGTCGAGCGAGTGCGTCACGAGGACGATCGTCCGCCCGTCGTGCTGGAACTCGCGGATGCGGTCCATGCACTTGCGCTGGAACGGCTCGTCGCCGACCGCGAGCACCTCGTCGACGAGGAGGATGTCCGGGTCGACGTGCACCGCGACCGCGAAGGCGAGGCGGACGTACATGCCGGACGAGTAGAACTTCACCTGCGTGTCGATGAACCGCTCGATGCCGGAGAAGTCGACGATGGCGTCGAAGTACCTGTCCGTCTGAGCGGTGGACAAGCCCAGGATGGAGGCGTTGAGGTAGACGTTCTCCCGCCCGGTGAGATCGGGGTGGAAGCCCGCCCCGAGCTCCAGCAGCGCGGCCATGCGTCCCCGGGTCTGCACGGTGCCCGACGTCGGCTGCAGGATGCCGCCGATCGCCTTGAGCAGGGTGCTCTTGCCGGAGCCGTTGGGGCCGATCAGGCCCACGGTGGTGCCGGACTCGATGCTGAGGTCGACGTCCCGCAGCGCCCAGAAGTCCTCCTTGTGGAGGTTCGAGCGACCGAAGTTGACGACGCGCTCCTTGAGCGACTTCTCCTTGCGGATGACGAAGCGCTTGGACAGCCCGCGGACCTCGACGACGGTGGTGGTGGTCATCAGAGCTCCTGAGCGAAGTTGCCCTGCAGGCGCGCGAACACGCGCTGGGCGACGAAGGTGAACACGACGCCGACGGCGAGCCAGATCCACAGCATCCCTGCGAGGTTCTCCGGCACCGGCTGGTCGCTCCCGGCGACCCAGAACGTCTGCTGGAACCCCATGATCGCGGCCGTCATCGGGTTCGTGAGGTACAGCCGCTGCAGGCTCTCGCTGAGCTCGCCCTGGACCAGTGCCCACGAGTAGACGATCGGGGACGCCCAGAACGCGATCATGATGGCGATCTCGACGAGGTACTGGATGTCCCTCAGGTACACGTTGATGGCGGACAGCAGCAGGGACCAGCCCAGCGCGGTGACCACGATCACGGCCAGGGCGAGTGGCAGGTACCCCCACCGCGCACCGGTGGGGAAGCTGCCCACGACGAGCGTGGCGGCGATCAGGATCCCGAGCTGGATGGCGAAGTTGAACAGCGCCGACCCCATGGACGACAGCGGGAAGATCTCCCGGGGGAGGTAGACCTTCTTCACGAGCCCGGAGTTCTGGACGATCGACGACGTGCCCGAGGTGATGGCCTCGGAGAACAGCCCCCACGCGGTCAGACCCGTGTAGATGAAGATCGCGAAGTCCGGGATGTTGCGCGCCGCGCCCAGGAACTTGCCGAGAGCGATGTAGTAGATGAGCAGCATCGCGATGGGACGCATCAGGCTCCAGACGAAGCCGAGCGCGCTGTCCTTGTAGCGTGCCTTCACCTCGCGCTTGACGAGGAGGTGCAGCAGCTCGCGGTGGGCCCAGATGTCCCGGACGGAGGACCCGAACCCGCGGAAGAAGCCGGGGCGGGTCCCTGCGGTTCGCAGCGGCTGGGCGGCGAGCTGCTCGGCCCGCGCGTCGCGGAGGTCCATCGTTCTCCTGGGGGATCGTCCAGCGGTCGAGACTGCCCGACCGGCGCCGACAGCCTACCCGTCACCCGGACGCACCTCTCCGGGCGCTCTCCTGACGGCGGTGCCGACCGCGATAATGGGCGGGTCCGGCCCGCCCACCGCGGGTCCGCCGCACGATCGGAGCCCCCATGCCCGCCAGACCCGCGCGCGCCGTCGCGCGCCTCGCGACGCTCGTCCTCGTGGCGGCCGTCGCCCTCGTGACGGGCGGGCCCGTACCCGCACCGGCGTCGGCGGCCGTCCCCGCGGCGGCGGGGGACACCCTGACGTTCTCCGGCCACGGCTGGGGCCACGGTCGCGGGATGGGGCAGTACGGCGCGCTCGGCTACGCGGTGGACCACGGCTGGAGCTCGGCGCAGATCCTCGACCACTACTACGGCGGAACCGTCGCAGCGAACGTCGGGAGCCGCCCGATCACGGTCGAGCTGACCGCCCTCACCGGCAAGGAGCTCGTGGTGATCGGGCGCGACCTGCGGGTGAACGGGGCGGCGGTCGGCTCCGGCAACGTCGCGCTGCTCGCGCGCGCGCAGGCCGACGGCTCGGTGCAGCTGTTCACCGGTGCGAGCTGCGCCGGCCCGACGTGGACGCCGCTTCCCGGCAGCTTCCGTGCCGGTGCCGTCGACATCGGGACGGCGTCCCAGGCCGGGTTCGACCGGCTGATCCGGGTCTGCGAGTCCGCCGGCGAGCGCGCCTACCGCGGCTCGCTCACCGTCCAGCGGGTCAGCGGCAGCCAGATGACGTTCAACAAGATCGCGTCCGAGGACTACCTGCGCGGCGTCGTCCCGCGCGAGTCGCCGGCATCGTGGGGGTCGGCCGGGGGCGGTCGCGGGATGCAGGCGCTCATGGCGCAGGCGGTCGCCGCCCGCAGCTACGCCCTCTCCGGCACTCGCCCGTCGGGCGCGACCACGTGCGACACCACCGCCTGCCAGGTGTACTCAGGGGCGGCGTTCCAGGCCTGGAGCCAGCCGCAGACGATCCTCGACGCGACGGCCACGAACCAGGCGATCGACGCCACGGCCGGCGTGGTGCGCCAGGTGCCCGGCACGGGAGCCATCGCCCGGACGGAGTTCAGCTCCTCGACGGGCGGGTACACGGCCGGCGGCGTCTTCCCGGCGGTGGTCGACCTGGGCGACGCGGTCGGCTCCAACCCGAACCACGACTGGGTCGCGCCGATCGCGCTCGCCACCGCGTCCGCGCAGCTCGGCGTCGGCACGATCCGGTCGATCGCGGTGACGCAGCGCAACGGGCTGGGTGCCGACGGAGGGCGGGTGCTGCAGGTGGCCGTGACCGGTGCCGCCGGCTCCAGGACGATGACGGGCAACCAGGTCCGGGTCGCCCTCGGGCTGAAGAGCGACTGGTTCAGCATCAGCTGGACCTCGCCCGCCGAAGCGGCCTCGGTCGTCACGGCCCTGTACGCGGACCTGCTGGGTCGCGGACCGGACGCCACCGGGCTCCGCACATGGACCGGCCGGCTCCTGCAGGGCACCAGCCAGTCGGAGCTCGTCGCCACGCTGACCCGCAGCGACGAGTACATCAACAAGCGGGTGCGCCAGGCCTACGTGGAGGTGCTCGGGCGGGAGCCCGAGCCCGCAGGTGCGGCCAACTGGCTGGACGTGATCCGGCGAGGGGGCCAGACGGTCGACGACGTCCAGCGCCGGTTCTACGACTCCGCGGAGTACTTCGACCGGTCCGGCGGGACGGACGCCGGGTACGTCCAGCGCCTCTACCAGACGGTGCTCGGCCGGGCTGCGTCGGCTGCCGACCTCGCGGTCTGGGTGCCGCGGATGACGTCGCCGGAGTTCGGCCGCGGTCGCGTCGTCGACGGCATCTGGTTCTCCACCGAGGCTGCCAAGCGCCGGGCCGGCGCCTACTACCGCGTGTTCCTCCAGCGCGAGCCCGACGGGCCCGGGCTGCAGGGCTGGGCGGACGTGCTGCTGCGGAGCGGTGAGGGGGCCGTCCGCACCGGCATCGCCGGGTCGCAGGAGTACCGGAACAAGGCCGTCGTCCGCTTCCCGGGCTGACGACCGCGTCGGACCGGTGCCGCCGTCGCGGGTGGCACCGGTCCGACGGGGGCTCAGCGCGGGGCGCCCGTCTCCTCGGGGCGGGCGGTCCCGGCCAGCCAGCTCCAGGCCTCGTCGGCGTACTGGTCCCAGTCCCGGCCCGGCCGGGCCTCGGCGTCGCGCCGCAGGTCCTCGAGGAGGCGGTCGTCGGTCAGCAGGCGGCGCATCGCGTCGGCGACCGCGTGGTCGTCACGCGGGTCCACCGTCAGGGCACCGCCGTCGGCCGCGAGCTCGGCCATGCTGCCGAAGTCCGAGGTCACCACGGGGGTGCCGGCGGCCAGCGACTCGGCGACGGGCAGGCCGAACCCCTCGTTCAGGGAGGGGAACACCGTGAACCGGGCGAGCCGGTAGGCCGCCCACAGCTCGCCGTCGGAGAGCCCGCGCTGGGAGTCCACCGGCCGCCCGGCTCGGACGAGCGCGGCGAGCTGTGCCTGGAACGCGTCGCTGCCCCAGGCGTTGCCGCCGACGAAGGAGAGCGAGAAGCGGAGGCCCTCGCGCCAGAGCAGCTCGGCGGCGTGCAGGACCGCCAGGTGGTTCTTGCGCGGCTCGTGGCTGCCGACCACGAGGACGGTGGGCAGGTCGCCGACCACGAAGCGCTCGCGCGCGCCCGCCATGTCCTCGGGGGTCGGACGGGCCGCGTGGACGGGGAGGGGCACGGAGCGGATGGCGGGCCCGGCCACCCCGACCGCGGCGAGCATGTGCCGCCAGCCCTCGTACTCGGTGCAGGCGGCCTGCGAGATCGCGGCGACCCGGTCGAAGTAGCGCACCGCCGCGAGGTTGCGGGCGAACACCGCGGCGAAGCCACGCTGCGTCGTCTCGGCGGTCGTGATCGGCACGAGGTCGAAGCCGATCGCACCGGTCCGGTTGCCGGAGAAGCGGGCGAGCGCGAGGAGCGCCGCCGTCCTGCCCGGCTCGGCGCCGAGCTCCGGCACCAGGTAGGTCGCGCGCCACGGCACCACGACCGTGAGCACGTCGTCCGGGCGGGGAGCGAGCTCGGAGGCCGACGCGCGTCCGCTCACCAGGAGCCCGTGCTCAGCCGGGGTCAGCTCGCGGATGGCGGTGAACCCGGGCGTCCAGGACACGGGCACGACGTCCGGGCGGGCGAGCCACCGGCGGGCGGTCTCCCGGGCCACCCGCTGGATCCCGGTCATCAGCGGGGTCGACACGGTGTGGGCGACGTCGACGAGGACGCCCTGCCCCACGCGGACCCGGCGGCCGAGGCCCTCGGGGGAGGTCCGGCGCTCGATCTCCGCGACGAGAGGCCCGGCACCGCGGAACTCGCACCCGCGCGCGACCTCCACCACCGACGCCTCGTCCGGGAGCTGCGCCGTGAGCACGGCGAGCGCCAGCCACACCTGGGCGCGGTCGGTCAGGTCGACCGTCCGCCGCAGGGCGTCCGACAGCTCCGCGGACGAGCCGACCGGGCCCGGCGCGGGGACTCCGAGGACGCGTGCGAGCTCGAGGCACCGCTCCGTCCAGACCGCCCGGCGCGCGTCGTCCGCCTCGGGCTCCGGTGCGGGAGCCGGGCGCCGTAGACGTGTGCGCATCAGTGCAGGTCCTCCGTCGTGGTGTAGAAGTCCCAGAGCTCGGTGGCGTAGTCGTCCCAGGTGCGCCGCGGCCGTGCCTCGGCCTCGGCTGCCAGGCGCGCGAGGCGGTCACGGTCGGTGAGCAGCTCGCGGAGGGCTGCGGTCACGGCGTCGTCGTCCCGCGGGTCGACCGTGACGCAGCCGCCGCCGCGTGCGATCTCGGCCTGGCTGCCGAACGAGGCCGTCAGCACCGGGGTCCCGCACGCGAGCGCCTCGGCGACGGGGAGCCCGTAGCCCTCGTGGAGCGAGAGGAACGCGACCAGGTCGGCGGAGCGCAGCTCGCGCCACAGCTGGTCCTCGGACACCCGGCCGACGTCAGCGAGCCGCCGGCCGTCCGCGAGGAGCCGTTCGATCGCCGGCTGCAGGGTCGTGTCCGACCAACCCCGCCCGCCGACCAGGCGGACCTCGAAGTCGAGGCCCTCGAACCAGAGGCGTTCGGCCGCGTGCAGGAGCGTCCGCTGGTTCTTGTGCGGCTCCCGCGTGCCGAGGGCGAGGACCACCGGCCGGCCGCTCGCCGTGGCGTCCGCGGCCGCCGGCTCGTCGACGGCCGGCGGCGGTGCGTCCTCGGTGAGGACCACCTCGTGGACGACCGGCCCGCGCAGGCCCTGGGCGGCCAGGGTGCGCACGAAACCGGCGAACTCGGCGGTGGCGGACTCGCTGATCCCGGCGACCCGGTGCGCGTGCTTGACCACGGTCAGGTACTGCGCGCTCGCCACGGCGTCCACGTCGGGGCGCTGCTCCGCGCTCGTGATCGGGATCATGTCGTAGCCGATCATCCCCACCCGGTTGCCCGAGAACCGGCCCAGGGCGGACAGCACGTCGCAGGTCCCCGTGCTCGGCACGTCCGGGAGCACCACCAGGCTGCGCCACGGCACGACCAGCCGCGGGCGGTAGGCCAGCTCGGACTCGAGCGGGATGTCGACGTCCTGCCCGTGGCGCAGGACCCGCGCGTCTTCGCGTGGGGCCAGCGACCGCATGGCGTCGTAGGTGTCCACCCAAGCGGTCAGGGTCAGCTCGTGGTCCCGGGCCCAGCGGGGGACGGTCTCCCGCACCACGCGCTGGATCCCCGTGTGCGTCTCGTAGCGCGCGCAGAAGTCGACGTCGACGACCGTCCCGCCGGAGACCACGGTGGCGTGCAGGTCGCGCCGCCCCGATCCACCACGGCGGAGCGACTCGCCGAGGAGCCAGGACTCCACGGCCTCGGTCGGGGCGAGCTCGAGCCGCCGGCCGAGGTCCCGGACCTCGGCCTCGGTCGGGAACGCGGCATGCACGACGGTCAGCAGCAGCCAGCGCAGGTCGGTCCGCTCGTGGGGCCGGCACGCGTCCAGCAGAGCGGGGAGCAGGCGGGCGGCGACGTGCCCCGGCTCGACGTCGACCGGCACCTCGAGGTCGGTCGCCGCGGCTGCCGCGGCCGACAGCCGCTGCTCGAGCGCGGTGAGCAGCACGGCTGCCTCGGGGGCGGCGCCGTGGGGACCCGTCATCGCAGCGCCCGCTTCGCGCGGCCCGCGACACGGCGGGCCAGCCGCAGCGGCCGGGTGACGCGCCAGGACACCGTCCGGCGCATCGCGGCGAGCTCGGCACGGGCCGCGCCGTCGTCGGCGACGGGCGCGGGGGCGACCCCCGCGGCGGCGACGGCGGCCAGCGCCTCGGACCACCGCGCGAACGCCGTCGCTCGCCAATGGATCGCCTGGCGCTCGAGGTCGTCGCGCACGCCCTTGAGGCGCTCGATCTCGGAGCGGAGGGTGACGAGCTCGTCGGTCGTGAAGAAGTCGAGCGGACCGGCGGGGATCGACAGGGTGTCCCTGAGGTCGGCGTGCTCGTCGGCCACGTAGAACCGCGACAGGCCGTCGAACTGGCAGAACGTGTAGCCGGCACCGGTGACGAGCGCCTCCCACTCGTCGTGGGTGCGGCGGACGGTGTGGACGTCGGTCCGCCCGTTGCTCGGCGCGGTGGCCTCGACCACGAGCACCCACGGGCGCCGGTGCCGCAGGTCGATGCTCTCCAGGACCTCCCGCTCGGCGCCCTCGACGTCCACGACCATGAAGTGGATCGGTGCCTCGACGGGCAGCGACTCGTCGAGCACCGAGTCGAGCGTCGCGGCGCGGACCTCGACCTCGGTCACGGCGAGACCGACGCTGGCGTGGTCGGCGCCGATGCTGTCGACCAGCGTCGACAGGCCCGTCCCGTCGACGACGTGCAGGGTCACCGTCGCGTCCGGCCGGCTGGTGACGGCCGCCTCGACCTGGGTGTCGCGCGGGCGCTCGGCGCGGTGCAGGTCTGCGAACGCCGGGACCGGCTCGACGGTCACGCCGCTCCAACCCCGGTCGTAGAACGCGCGGGTGATCGAGTCGTTGCGCGGGTGGTTGGCGCCGACCTCCACGTACCGGCCGTCGCGGACGTCCTGCAACGCCCTCCACAGCACGACGTCCTCGCGGTTCTGGGCGTACGACACGAACGTGTTCTCGGGCACCGGACGATCATATGGGCACGCGGGTGCCCGTCCGCCGGGGCGAGGAGTCGGTACGCTGTCTGCGGCCCCGACCCGACCACGTACCGAGGAACCATGCCCCGCGCACTCATCACCGGCATCACCGGCCAGGACGGCCTCTACCTGAGCGAGCTCCTGCTCTCGAAGGGCTACGAGGTCTACGGCCTGATCCGCGGTCAGAACAACCCGAAGCTGGACCTGGTGCGCCGCACGGTGCCCGGGGTGAAGCTGCTGACGGGCGACCTGACCGACATGTCGAGCCTGATCCGCGCGCTGAACGCGTCCCAGCCCGACGAGGTCTACAACCTCGGCGCCATCTCGTTCGTCGCGTACTCCTGGGGGAACGCGGCGCTCACGAGCGACGTGACCGGCAAGGGCGTGCTCAACATCCTCGAGGCGGTCCGCCTGTACGCCGGCGACGACGCGAGCAAGGTGCGGTTCTACCAGGCGTCGTCCTCGGAGATGTTCGGCAAGGTGCAGGAGGTCCCGCAGCGGGAGTCCACCCTCCTGTGGCCGCGGTCGCCGTACGGCGTGGCCAAGGTGTTCGGCCACTACATGACGATCAACTACCGCGAGTCCTACGGGATGCACGCGTCCTCCGGGATCCTGTTCAACCACGAGTCGCCCCGCCGCGGCCCGGAGTTCGTCACCCGCAAGGTGTCGCAGGCGGTCGCGCGGATCTCGCTCGGCCTGCAGGACCACGTCACGCTGGGCAACCTCGACGCCAAGCGCGACTGGGGCTTCGCCGGCGACTACGTCGAGGCCATGTGGCGGATGCTGCAGCAGGACCAGGCGGACGACTACGTCGTCGCGACCGGCGAGACCCACTCGATCGGCGAGCTGCTCGACGCCGCGTTCGCGCACGTCGGCATCACCGACTGGGCGCCCTACGTCAAGCAGGACCCGGCGTTCATGCGCCCGGCCGAGGTCGACCTCCTCATCGGCGACCCGGCGAAGGCCAAGGACGTGCTCGGCTGGGAGCCGCAGGTCGGCTTCGCCCAGCTCGTCGGCATGATGGTCGAGAACGACCTCGCGGAGCAGCGCGCGCTCAACGGGCGGTGAGCCGGTGACGACGACGTTCGTCACGGGCATCACGGGGCAGGACGGGACCTACCTCGTCGAGCGGCTGCTCGCCGAGGGCACCGAGGTGCACGGTCTCGTCCGCCCCGGTGACGGCGGGGAGGGAGCGCTCCTGGCCCGGCACCCCGGCGTCGTGCTGCACGAGGGCGATCTGGGCGACGCCGAGCGGCTGGCGGCGGTCGTGGCCGAGGTGGCACCGGACGAGGTGGTCAACCTGGCCGGGATCAGCTCGGTGGCGCTGTCCTGGCAGGAGCCCGTGCTGACCGCGCGGCTCTCCGGCCTCGCGGTGGCGGTGCTGCTCGAGGCGGCCCAGCGCGTCCAGGAGTCGACCGGTCGCGCCGTGCGCTTCCTGCAGGCCTCGAGCTCGGAGATCTTCGGGCAGCCGGAGGTCGAGCCGCAGGACGAGCGGACCCCCGTCCGGCCGGTGTCGCCGTACGGTTCCGCGAAGGCGTTCGCGCACCACCAGGTGGCCGTGTACCGGGGTCGTGGCCTGCACGCCGCCACGGCGATCCTGTTCAACCACGAGTCGCCGCTCCGGCCCACGACGTTCGTCACGCGCAAGATCACCGCCGCGGCGGCGGCGATCGGGCGGACGGGCACCGGGACCATCGCGCTCGGCAACCTCGACGCGCGGCGGCACTGGGGGTGGGCGCCGGACTACGTCGACGCCATGCTGCGGGCGCTCCGGCACGACGTCCCGGACGACTTCGTGGTGGCCACGGGCCGCACGCACTCGGTGCGGGACTTCGCGGAGGCCGCGCTGCGCCGGGCCGGGATCGGGGACGACTGGGCGCGGTTCGTCGCGGTCGACCCGCAGTTCCTCCGCCCCGCGGACGCCTCCGTCATGGTCGGAGACCCGACCAAGGCGGAGCGGGAGCTGGGTTGGCGGCGGACGGTGGAGTTCGAGGAGGTCGTTGGTCGCATGGTCGACCACGACCTGGAGCTGGCGGAGAAGGAGGCCGGGGCGTGAGCAGCGGCAAGGAGAGCCGGCCGCAGGTGCGGCCGGGCGTGGTGTCCGTCGTCCTCGTGAACTACCGCGGGGCGGAGGACACGATCACCTGCCTGCGGGCCTTCGACGAGGTCGACTGGCCTGCCGCGGACCTCGAGCTGATCGTGGTGGACAACGACTCGGGCGACGGCAGCGTGGAGCGGATCCGCGCCGCGGTGCCCGGCGCCCTCGTGGTGGACGCGGGGTCGAACACCGGCTTCGCCGGCGGGTGCAACCTTGGCGTGGCGCACGCGACCGGCGAGTTCGTCGCGTTCATCAACAACGACGCCCGGCCGGACCGCGGCTGGGTCCGCGCCGCGGTGGACGCGATGCGGGCCGACCCGGAGGTCGGCTCCGTCGCCTCGAAGGTCCTCGACTGGGAGGGCGGCCTGATCGACTACGTCGACGGCTCGCTGACCTGGTTCGGGATGGGCTACAAGCGCGAGGTCGAGAAGCCCGACACCGGGCAGTGGGACGCCGCGCACGACGTCCTGTTCGGCACGGGCGCGGCGATGTTCGTGCGTGCCGAGCTCTACCGCGAGGTCGGCGGCTTCGACGAGCGGTTCTTCATGTTCTACGAGGACGTGGACCTGGGCTGGCGGCTGAACCTGCTCGGGCACCGCGTGCGGTACGTGCCCGGGTCGGTCGCGTTCCACAAGCACCACGTGACCATGAAGAAGTTCGGCAACTTCCGCGAGAGCTACCTGCTCGAGCGCAACGCGCTGCTCTCGATGTACAAGAACTACGACGACGAGTCGCTGGCGCGGGCCCTGCCCGCCGCGATGGCGCTCGCCGTGCGCCGTTCGCTCGCCCGCGCCGACGTGGACGCGACGTCGCTGGACCTGCAGCGGTCGCCCGGCGGGGACGACGTCGGCACCCTCGAGCTGCCGAAGATGGCCCTGACCGGCACCTACGCGATCGACTACTTCGTCGAGCAGCTCCCGACGCTGCTGGAGACCCGCCGAGAGCTGCAGGCGACCCGCCGGCGCAGCGACCGCGACCTGTTCCCGCTGTTCCGCAAGGCGCTCGAGCCGGCCTACGGCATGCCGTCGTACCTGGCTGCGCACGACGTGCTGGTCGAGGCCTTCGGCATCGCCGAGCACGTGAACAGCCGGCACCGCGTGCTCGTCGTCACCGGCGAGCCGCTGCTGGAGCGGATGGCCGGGCCGGCCATCCGAGCCTGGGAGGTCGCCAGCGCGCTCTCCTCCGAGCACGACGTGCGGCTGGTCTCGACCGGTGGGGCGAAGCGGACGTCGTCCGCGTTCGCGGTGGAGTACCTGCACGGCGCGGCCCTGGTCGAGGCCACCCGGTGGGCCGACGTGATCGTGTTCCAGGGGTTCCTGCTCGAGCAGGCCCCCTGGCTCAAGGGCAGCGACAAGATCGTCGTCGCGGACATCTACGACCCGATGCACCTCGAGCAGCTGGAGCAGGCGAAGGACCTCGGGCCCGACGGGCGCGAGCGCGCCGTCCGCGCGACCACGGAGCTGCTGAACGACCAGATCCGGCGCGCGGACTTCCTGCTCTGCGCCTCCGAGAAGCAGCGCGACTTCTGGCTCGGCCACCTCGCCGCGCAGGGCCGCGTCAACCCGGCTGTCTACGACGAGCACGCCAACCTCGACAACCTGCTCGCCGTCGTGCCGTTCGGCGTCTCGGACGAGGCGCCGGTCCAGCGCCGGCACGGGATCAAGGGCGCCGTGGACGGGATCGGGCCGGAGGACAAGGTCATCCTCTGGGGCGGTGGCGTCTACAACTGGTTCGACCCGCTCACCCTGGTGCGCGCGGTCGCCCGGCTCGCCGTGAGGCACCCGGAGGTGCGGCTGTACTTCCTCGGGATGAAGCACCCGAACCCCGGCGTCCCGGACATGGAGGTCGCCTGGCGCACCCAGGAGCTGGCGAGCGAGCTCGGCCTCACCGGACGGCACGTCTTCTTCAACGAGGGCTGGGTGCCCTACGAGGAGCGGGCGGACTACCTGCTGGACGCGGACGTCGGCGTGTCGACCCACTTCCAGCACGTCGAGACGGCGTTCAGCTTCCGCACCCGGATCCTCGACTACCTCTGGGCGTCGCTGCCGATCGTCGCGACCGACGGCGACACCTTCGGGACGCTGATCCGGGAGCACGGCCTGGGACGGGTCGTCCCGGCGGAGGACGTCGAGGCGCTCGAGGCGGCGCTCGAGGAGATGCTGTTCGACGACGCCGCGGCCGACGCCGCCCGGTCCGCCGTGCGGGAGTTCGCGGGCGACTACGCGTGGTCGCGCGTGCTGGCGCCGCTCGTCGAGTTCTGCCGCGCGCCGCGCCGGGCGGTGGACGTCGCGCTGCGCGGGCCCGCGGAGCGTGCGGAGCGGCTGCCCGACGTCCGCCCGCGACCGAGCGTCCGGGCGGACCTCGCCCTCGCGCGCGACTACCTGCGCGCCGGAGGCCTCGGCGAGGTCACCCGCCGGGCCGCCGGCCGGGTGCGGCGCATCGCCGGGGGCGCCTGACACGCACCGGCACGGCCACGGACCCGGCCCGGGCGCGCGCCCGGGCCGGGTCGCGTCGTCTCAGGCCCGGCCGGACCGCAGCCGTCCGAGCAGCCGGCGCGGCGCGGACGCCGGCGCGGGCTGCGGGCGGTCGGCGATCTCCGTGAGCCGCGCCGCGATCGCCGTGCCGGCCGCGGCCGGGGAGTGCCGCTCGGCGATGTCCTGTGCGGCGCGCGTACCGCGCGCCGCGGCCCCCGCAGGGTCCTAGACGACCTCGCGCATGAGCCGGGCGGCGTGCGCCAGGTCGGGATCCGCCCACGTCGAGCCCGCCGGGTACGGGGCGGCGTCCGCGGGCACCGGCGTCGGCTTCCAGTCGACGAGGTAGCTGTTGGCGTCCGTCATGAACTGCAGGTTCCCGCTGTACCGCGTCGCGATGACCGGCTTCCCCCACGCCATGGCCTCCGCCATCGTCAGCCCGAGGCCCCCGCTGCGGTGCAGCGACACGTAGCAGTCGCAGGCCGCCATGAGCGCGTCGCGCGCGTCCGCGTCGAGGTACTCCTCGACCAGCCGCACGTGCGGCAGGCCCGCGACCCGGAGCCGCAGCCGCTCGGCCTCGGCGGGGCGCAGGTCGGCGTTGATCGACTTCACGACCAGCACCGGGCCGTCCTCGGGCCCGAACGCCGCGCAGAACGCGTCGACGAGGCCGAGGGGGTTCTTGCGCTCGGCGGTGCTGAGGAAGTCGAAGGCGAACAGGAACAGGGTCCCCTCGGGGAGTCCCAGGTCGGCGCGGGTCAGCGCCGGGGCACCGGGCCGCTGCGGCAGCGGCGGCGTGAGCGTGCGCACGGGCAGCTCGGTGTGGGGCTCGATCGCGGCGCGGACGAAGTCGGTCGCGACCCAGACCTCGTCGACGGACGCGAGGCCGCCGTGCTGGGACGGCGGGAACTCCTCGACCTCCCAGTACCACATGCCGATCCGGTAGGTCCCGTCGTAGGCGACGGGCAGCGCGGACGCGACCGTGGGCGTCAGGTCGGAGTTCACGCACAGCACGGTGGTGGCCAGGGGCGCCTCGCGCGTCGCCGCGCGGCCGTCGTCCCGGCGCTGGCGGCTGCTGAGGTGGGTGTCGACCGGGACCGTGACCCGGGGCACGCCCGCGGCGTCGAGCGCCTGGACCAGCAGGCGCGCCGACTCGCCGATGCCCAGCTCGCCGCGCAGGAACCCGACGACGTTCACGCCGGGCTCGTACGTCGCCGGCGGGGGCGGGGGAGCCGTCCAGCGCCGGACCGACTCCGCCACCAGGTCGCCGTCGAAGCCCTCCGCCGCCGCGTGCTCCTCGGCCCAGGTGACGTAGGCCTCCTCGTCCCGGCCCGGGACTCCGGCGAAGAACCCCGCGAGGTCCGGCCGGCCGGCCCGCACGGCGCGGAGGTAGCGGCTGAGACCGCCGTCGGCCGCGGGCGCGGTGAGCCAGTCGAGCAGCTCCGCGCTCCGAGCCGGGTCGAAGGGGTCGGGGGCGTCGTCCGTGGCCGCCCACAGCGTGCGCAGCGGGGCGTCGACGCGACCGCCGAGCGACGTGCGCGCCCAGATCTCGGCTCCGGAAGGCGCCAGCTCCTCGTCCGCGGCGACCCGGGCCAGGGCGGCGGCGACCCGTCCGGCGAGCACGGGGTGGTCGCTCAACCGCGCCCGCGGGTCCCCGGTGACGCCGGCGTCGAGTAGCCAGGGGACCGCCGGGTCCGCGTGGACGAGGTCGAGCGCGGTCACGGGACGCCCGCCCAGCAGCAGGCGGCCGTCGCCGGCCTCCGTCACGACGTGCTCGGGGACGAGCGACCACGGGGAGACCAGGACCGCCGGGTCCCGCAGGACGGAGTGCGGCACGGTGCCCGCCACCAGCGACGTCCAGGCTCCGGCGTCCTCGGTCGCGAGGAGCCCGTCGGCCCAGGCGGCGAGCGCGTCGTCCCGGTCGGGGCGCACCGCGAGCAGGGCCGGGGTGTGCGCCCCTGCCCGCAGGAGGTCCGCAGGCGTCGGGCGCCGACCGTCGTGGGGCAGCGCGCCGGACCGGGCGACGAGGGCGAGACCGGCGTGCTCCGCCGCCTCCGCCAGCCGGTCCGGAGCCGACAGCAGGAGCACGCCCGGCTCCACCACCAGGACGGGAGCGCCGCCGGGTTCGCGGTGCGCGAGGTGGTGCTGCGCGGCACGCGACCGCACCACGCTCAGGGGGTGCCGGACCGCCCACAGGTGGAGCTCCCGGGTGGTGACCGGGATGCCGGCGGGCGGCAGGACGCGCTCGCCGCCGACGGCCGGGTAGCCGCCGTCGAGGTCGAGCACGGTCACCGGGCCGAACGGCAGCGCCGACCGCACGGTGGACCGTGCGCGCGCGGCGGTGCCGGAGGTCGTGACGACGAGGATGTCCACGGGCGCTCGCTCTCGTGCCGGGGCGGGGGTGGCTGGCGGGGTCGCGGTCAGCGGGCGACCGCGCGGTAGACGGCGGCGTGCCGCTCGGCCGCGTCGGCCCAGCGGAACTGCGTGGACCGGGCGCGGCCGGCCTCGCCGAGCGCCGCCCCGTCCGGGGACAGGGCGAGCTCGAGGCCGGTGGCGACGCCCGCCGGGTCCGCCGGGTCCACGAGCACGCCGGTCTCGCCGACGATCTCGGCCATCGACGTGCCGCGCGAGGTGACCACCGGGGTGCCGACGGACATCGCCTCGAGCACCGGCAGGCCGAAGCCCTCCCACGTCGACGGGAAGCAGAACACCGACGAGGCGGCGTAGGCGGCGTGCAGGTCGGCGGCGCTCAGGCGGCCGAGAGACAGCACGCGCGACTCCCACGGCCCGGAGGGCGGGCGGGTCGGCAGCTCGCCCCAGCCGGGCGGGCCGACCAGCACCAGGTGCACGTGGGGGTCGCGTCGGGCCAGCTCGGCGAACGCCGCCAGCAGCCCGCTCACGTTCTTCCGCGGCTCCAGGGTGCCGCACCACAGCACGAACCGCTCCGGCAGGCTGAACCGCGCCCGGAACGACGCGACGTCGTCCGGGTCGACGGTCCAGCGCGGGGCTCCGTGCGGGACGACGTGGAGTCGGTCGGCCGCGATGCCGGCGGCGAGGCAGTCGTCGGCGGTCGCCCGGGACGGCACGACCACCGCAGAGGCCTCGCGGCGTGTGCGCTCCAGGGCGCGGGTGAAGAAGGACACACCGCGCGGCGTGAAGTGCCCGGGGTCGCGCAGGAACGCGACGTCGTGCACGGTGACGACCAGCGGACGCGAGGTGGGCGGGATCGCCCAGGTCGAGGCGTGCACCACGTCGAGCCGCCGGACCGCCCACTCGGGGCGCGGGGCACCGAGCCAGTTCCAGGACCGGTAGAGCGGGTAGCGCGGCAGGCCCATCGACCGGACGGGCACCGGGGGCCGGTACTCCTCGGGCGCGGGGTGCCGGTGGGCGGCGGCGAGGCCGGTCAGTGCCAGGTCGTCCCGCCGACGCAGAGCCTCGAGGAGCTCGACCGTGTAGGCGGCTGAGCCACCGGGGACGCGCTGCCAGGACTGCTCGACGGTGACGCCGACGTGCACGGGCGCGGTCACGCGGGCGCCCCGTCCGGAACGAGCAGCGCGGCGACCTCGGACCGCGGGACGCGCGCGGCGCGATCCACCCGGCGCCGGCGCCGCAGGGCACCGGGCGCGCGACGCAGGACGGTCGCGAGCGCGCCGGCGCGGCGGCGCCGCTCCGGACCCAGGCAGGCCCGGACCACGGTGCGGGCGAGCGCCCGGGCGACGACCGGCACCGGCGCGTGGACGAGGGCCACGAGCAGGCGGTTGCGCTCGTTGTGGTCCCGGAAGAACGCCGATCCGGAGTCGGACGAGCCCGCGTGGTCGTGGACGGTCACGGCGTCGGGCACGTGCGCGACCACCCAGCCCCGGCGGCGCAGCCGCCACGACAGCTCGGTGACCTCGTGGTACATGAACAGCGACTCGTCGAGCGGCCCGACGTCCTCGAGCGCAGCCCGGGCGAGTGCCGCGCTGCCGCCGTTGAACCCGAACACGGCCGCGGGCGCGGCAGGCCCGTCGGCGTCGGCCAGCCAGTCCCGGTCGCGGCCGTTGCCGGAACGCGTGACCTCGTTGCCCGTGCTGTTGAGCAGGCGGGCACCGGTGTCGTCGCCGGTGCGCGCCCAGGTGCGTCCGGCGTGGTCGACGAGCCCGGGCTCCCCGGGGGCAGCGGGGCGGAACCGGCCGCTCAGGACCACCCGCCCCGTCGTCGCGCCGAGGCGGAGGGCGTCCGGGCCGGGCTCCGCGTCGAACGGGGCGACCAGGCGGTCGAGGAACCCCGGCTCGGCGACGGCGTCGTTGTTCAGCAGCACGACGACGTCGCCGGTGGTCGCGGCGACGCCCGCGTTCACGCCGCCGGCGAACCCGGTGTTGCGTCCGAGAGCGACGAGCCGCACGTCGTCACGGGCACCGAGCGCAGCGACCGTGCCGCCCGTGGAGCCGTTGTCGACCACCACCACGTCGACGTCCCGTCCGCCGGCGTCCTGGCGGGCGAGCGAGTCCAGGCACCGCAGGGTGAGGTCCAGCCCGTTCCAGGTCACCACGACGACGCTGACGGAGCGCACGGTCACCCGAGCCGGCCCGTGGAGCCCACGGCAGCGCGGCCGGGGTCCGGAGGGCCGTCCTCGCCGGCGGTGCCGGCGTCCGCGGCGGGGTCGCCGAGGGCGTCGTCGTCGGCGACGGTCCCCGCGTCCGCCGGGGCCGGGGCCGGGACCCGCGCGGTCCAGCCGACGGCCACTCCGAACGCGACGGTCGCGGCCAGGGCCAGCGGCAGCAGGACCGCGAGCGGCACCGGCGGGAGCCAGGCGTCGGGCGCGAGGGAGAACCACCCGCCGCGCTCGCCGTTGACGTACCGGTGCAGGTTCTCCAGGAAGGCGGCGAGCTGGACGAACGCGAGCAGGGCGCCCAGCACGACGGCGACCTGGGCGCCGATCCGCCGGACGCCGGGGGCCCACGCCTCGGGCACCTCCAGGGAGCGCCGGTGCAGGACGTACGCGGCGAGCACGGGCACGCCGATGGCGACCGGCAGGATGTAGCGGCCCTGCCAGATGAAGCCGAGGAAGTGCGCCTGCGAGGCGTGCACCACGACCGGCAGCGCGAAGGTCACGGCGGCGACGGCGACGAGGCCCGCCCGCTCGCGCCACCGGCCGACGGCCAGAGCCGCGAGCACGACGAACGCGGAACCGGCGGCGAACGCCATCAGGACCCAGCCCTCGAGCGGGGTGTCCATCCAGCCGAACTGGCCGACCATGTTGAGCACGAAACCGTCCCACGCGAAGAACGTGAGCTTCGCGGCGGGCAGGAAGGTCAGGTCGGGGTGGTTGACGGCGTCGCCGGAACCCAGCGAGTTGGTGCCGACGACCCAGCCCGCGGCGGCGATGCACGCCACGACGACGACGGCGAGCGGCGGCCAAGCCGCACGGGTGCGCACCACGTCGAGGAACGAGCGCCACGGCGACACCAGGAGGACTGCTGCGACCAGCACCGCGCAGTACAGCAGCGACAGCCCGCGGGCGTTGACGAAGAAGGTCGTCGCGAGCGCCACCCACCACAGCCGGCTGCGGACGAGCGCGGGGTCCGGGTGACGGAGCAGCGCGAGAAGCAGGCTCCACAGCGCGAAGGCGGCGGTGATCTCGATGGCCGCGGGGTTCACGGTCGAGGTCAGGAAGACCACCATCGGGGTCAGCGCCCCCGCCAGGCCCGGCACGGCCCACGGCGCAGGCCCGGTCTGGGCGAGTGCGCGGAGGCCGAGGGCGACGAAGAACGTCGTGAGCGCGGCCGACGCGATGCGCATCGCGTAGAGCGCGCCGTCACCTTCGGGGAGCAGCGTCGGCAGCCCGACCACCGAGTAGTAGAGCGGGTTGTACCGGCCGGCCGGGGTGATGGCGCCCGACGGCGTGTCCAGCTCCTCGGTCGGCACCAGGTCGCAGCCGGCGGGCTCGTCGGGCACGAACATGTAGCAGGTCGGGTACGCGGTGACGAGGTTGTAGAAGTACGGGACGTCGACCGCCGTGCCGCCAGGGGTGTCCTCACCGAGCAGCTGGCCGCGTGCGACGGCAGCGGCCTTGACGGTGTGCGCGGGCTCGTCCGGCGACGCCATGAGCGGGTTGGCCACCGCCCAGAGGGACGACAGCACGAAGAGCACGGCCCACCAGCCCCAGAAGACCTTGTCGTGCGACCTCACCGGGCGTCCTCCTGGTGCGGCTGGTCGCCGGGCCGCTCGGCGGGCGGGCTTCCGTCCGGGTCCTGCCGCTGGTCCTGCGCGCGCACCAGGTGCTGGCGCACGTCCAGGCGGAGCAGGGCGACCTCCTCGGCCAGCGTGCGGGTCTCCTCCTCAAGCGCCGACACCTCGGTGCTCAGCTGGATGCACACGGCGAGCAGCACGAGCGACGCCAGGGCGAACAGCAGGTTGGCGGGCGTCTGGACGCCGACGAGGTCCGACAGCCAGAACGCCAGACCGGGGAACACGCCGATCACCACGACGGCGAGCGTGAGGACGATCCAGACGGCGGCGTACTTCTCCCGGATGCGGCGCGTGCGCAGCAGGTGCAGCAGCGCGACGACGAGCGCGAGGCACACGACGATCGCGACGACGGTGAGCCTCATGCGGGTGCCTCGATGTCGAGTGCGGGCTGGGCGGGGACGGTCGGCCGCGACAGCGCGATGACGAGCGCCAGCGCCGCGCGGCCCAGGAAGACGGCGGCACGCACGGGGGAGTGCGACGGCGTGCCCCCGGCGCGCGGCCGCATCGCGACGCCCACCTGGCGCACGACGAGGCCGGCGCGGGCGGCGATGACGAGGGACTCCACCGTGTCGCCGAGGTACTCCGCGGGGTAGTTGCCGGAGAACAGGGTGATGGCGCGGCGGTTGCTCAGCTTGAAGCCCGAGGTGGCGTCGGTCAGCCGGGTGCGGCACACGCGCGACAGCACGCCGGCCAGCATCCGCATGGACCACCGGCGGGGGCCGCGGGCCTCGTAGCTCCCGACACCGGCGAAGCGCGCCCCGATGACGATGTCCGCCTGCTCCTGCTCCATCCGCTGGAGCAGGTGCGGGATCTCGCGCGGGTCGTGCTGGCCGTCGGCGGGACCGAGGGCGGGCGGGGCGCCCTCGGCGGGGGCGGCACCGCCGTCGTCGCCCTCGGCCCGGCCCTGGGCGTCGGCACCCACACGGTGGCCGCGTCCTTCGTCGGCGGG
>NZ_JAGXJG010000570.1:0-236 GCF_019091725.1 Cellulomonas sp. GbtcB1
GGGCCCACCAGGGACGGGAAGCACTACGTCCACCTGGACGCGGCCCAGCACGGCGTGGGTTCCGCCGCGTGCGGCCCGGGCCGCCTGCCGATCGCGGTCCTGCGCCCGGCCCCGGCCGAGCTGACCTTGCGCCTGACCGCGGGCTGCCCCCCCGCGTCCGCCCGGCGCGCCGAGTGGGCAGTCGATGTCTCTTCCGCACCCGGGGAGGGGACACCGACTGCCCACTCGGCGTCAGG
>NZ_JAGXJG010000571.1:0-236 GCF_019091725.1 Cellulomonas sp. GbtcB1
ACGGGGAGCGATTAGCCGGAAAAGCCGGCCAGCAGGCCGAGGAACATCAGCGTGAAGCCGACGAGCCAGTTGTGCACGCGCGGCTTGCGGAAAGCGCCGGTGAAGAACACGCGCAACATGTGCGTCACGATCGACGCCATGAAGATCAGCGCGGCCCAGTGGTGGACCTGCCGCATGAGCAGCCCGCCGCGGACCCCGAACGACAGGCGCAGCGTCGAGGCGAACGCCTCGGACAT
>NZ_JAGXJG010000572.1:0-236 GCF_019091725.1 Cellulomonas sp. GbtcB1
GCCGTGTTCGCGGACGAGGAGGCGGGGGGGAGGTCCGGCGCCCGGCACCCCGTCGACCACCGCCCCGACCTGTACGAGGGCGCCACCGAGGCCGTCACCGAGGTCGGCGGGTTCTCCGTCGACGTGCAGGGCCGCCGCGCCTAGCTGCTGCAGACCGCGGAGAACGGCATCGCCTGGCTCGGGCTGGTGGCGGAGGGCACCGCCGGCGACGGCTCGGCGGTCAAGCCTCACAACGC
>NZ_JAGXJG010000573.1:0-236 GCF_019091725.1 Cellulomonas sp. GbtcB1
GTCACGGGCAGCGGCCGGACGGGCACCGGCGGGGGCTGCCCCGCCAGCCCCGCGCCGGCCGCGAGCGCCTTGAGCGTCGACGCGTAGCCGAACCGCTCGGCGGCCCGGTACGCCACGGTGTCGCCGGTGCCGGTATCGCGGGCGAACCCCCCGACCCGGCGGCCCGTGGACCGCTCCAGCGCGGCGAGGTAGGCCTCCACGGCGGCCGTGAGGTCGGCGGGCGCCGGGGCGGGCGG
>NZ_JAGXJG010000574.1:0-236 GCF_019091725.1 Cellulomonas sp. GbtcB1
CGTGCCTCGAAGACCGTCAGCCTGAGCCAGCTACCGACTCAGTTCCTGGCGTCAGCTAGGGAGCCACTGCTCGTAGCCTGCGCCACGGGGGATGCGGGGACTTTCACGTGACTGAGCCTGTCCACCACTTGACTGCGTGATGGTGGGAGCCGAGTAAAGCGCAGCTGTCTGCGCCCGGCGAAGTCCTGGTTCCACGTCATCGGACGCGGGTTCGATACCCGCCACCTCCACTCGAG
>NZ_JAGXJG010000575.1:0-236 GCF_019091725.1 Cellulomonas sp. GbtcB1
CTTTCGCCATGTTGTGAATTGGAGAGATTTGGAGATGTTTTCAGGATTTTGCGTTGTTTTGCGACATCTAGGGATGTTTCGCTACATGGTCAAAAATCAGAAAGATAAAATGCAGAAAACAAGTGTTGTTGTGAATTGGAGACATTTAGAAATGTTTGATGATTTCGCGATGTTTTGTAAGATCTAGCGATATTTCGCGACATCGATAAATACTAAAAAAAACTGCTGAGAACAAT
>NZ_JAGXJG010000576.1:0-236 GCF_019091725.1 Cellulomonas sp. GbtcB1
ATCATTCCCCATCAAGAATGAACCTTGCGCTTTGGTGAATGTTGTAAAGAACTCCCTATCATGACACATGTGGAATGTACATGCTGAATCTAGTATCCACTCATCATCCTAAACTTCAGATGATGAGGGAGCCTGGCTTCATAAGATGTACTCATCTAGCAAGTCCTCATCAACTACCACCACATGGGCTGAATGATGAGTCTTGCTTCCCTTTGAGTCCTTACTCTCACCTTTCT
>NZ_JAGXJG010000577.1:0-235 GCF_019091725.1 Cellulomonas sp. GbtcB1
GGTGGCCACCCGGGCCCGGCTCGGCGCCGGCGCCGCCCACGCGGCGTAGTCGCCGTAGGCGGTGTGCAGCGTGTGCGCGTAGCGGGTGTCGACCCGCTGGATCGTCGGCCAGGGCAGCTCGATCGTCCGGGTGACGTTCCGGAGCTCGTCGCCCGCGGGGCTGACCAGCACGGCCGGGCGCCAGTAGGCCGCCCAGCCCCAGTGCACCACCAGCACCACCGGTGCCACGTAGGGC
>NZ_JAGXJG010000578.1:0-235 GCF_019091725.1 Cellulomonas sp. GbtcB1
CCCGCGGCCGGCCGCCCGGGCACCTTCGTCCTCGAGTCGGCCGAGCAGGACGGGTCCTGGTCACGGTGGTCGTTCGTCGGCGTGCGGTCCCGGGCGACGCTGACGGTGCGCGACGGCCGCGCGGTGTGGGCGGGCGACGTCCCCGCCGGGGTCCCGACGGAGGGCGACCCGCTGTCGGTGCTCGGCGAGACGCTCGAGGGGCTGCGCACGCCCCCGGTCCCCGGGCTGCCGCCGC
>NZ_JAGXJG010000579.1:0-235 GCF_019091725.1 Cellulomonas sp. GbtcB1
CCACCGAAGCCCTCGACCAGCTCGGCCTCCACCCAGACCCGGGTCGGGGTGCCGCGGCCCAGCGGCCACCCGGCGCAGATCCGCCGCCAGACCTCCCGCGGGTCGGTCTCGGCGACGACGCCCGCGTCCGCGGCCACCGGGGCGACGCCGAGGTCCTCGATGCCGGCCCCCTGCGCGGCGAGCATCCGGACCAGGTAGTGGTCCGGGGCCACCAGCAGCTGGGCCGGGTCGGGGG
>NZ_JAGXJG010000059.1:0-26476 GCF_019091725.1 Cellulomonas sp. GbtcB1
CGGCGCGTGGTCGCCGGAGCCCGGCGACCACCGCGCGCCGTCCGGGGCGGTCGCGACGTGGACGGGGAGCGCCAACGTCGCGCCCGCTGCCGCCGCCGGCTCGGACTCGGGCAGCGTCGCCGTGCCGTGCACGGGCACCGGCTCGCCGCCGACCAGGCCGAGCCCCACCCGGGCGCCGCGCAGCCCCGCGGTGCTCCCGGCGGCAAGCACGACGCCGGTGTCGTCGCTCAGGGTCAGCTCGAGGTCGACGTCGTCGGGCGCGGCGGCGTCGCCCAGCACGAGGGTGAGGGCGGTCGGGCCGCCGTCGGCGGGCCGCGCCGTGATGTGGAAGGTGGAGGACGCGCCCGGGGCCGGGACCGGCACGTGCACGCGCCCCGCCGCGCCCTCGCGCAGGTCGAGCCCTGCCGTCGGCAGCCCGCTCGACGCCCCGAGCGCGCCGGCGCCGAGCACGCCGCCGACCGTCAGCGCGATCGCCGCCGCGACCACCCGCGACACCAGCCTCCGCACGTCCATCCTCCCGTCGCCCTCGCCGCGGCGCCGGGCCGCGACGTCGTCGACGCTAGGACGGCGCAACCACTCAGCCCCCGGGACCGGGTGCTGCCGCGGGGCCCGGTCACGGCACGACGGGGGCCGCCGCGATCCGTGTGCGTGCCAGGCATCCGGATCCCTCATCGCGCCGACGGCTCAGAGGGCCTGCGCCACCGCCCGCCCCGCGGTGCGACCGGTCAGCAGGCACCCGCCGAGGAAGGTCCCCTCCAGCGCCCGGTACCCGTGCGCCCCGCCGCCCCCGAAGCCCGCCGCCTCCCCCGCCGCGTACAGCCCGGGCACCGGAGCGCCGTCCGTCCCGAGCGCCCGGCCGTCGAGGTCGGTCTGGATCCCCCCGAGCGTCTTGCGGGTGATGACCCGCAGCCGCACCCCGATCAGCGGCCCCGCGCCCGGGTCGAGCACGCGGCGCGGGCGGGCGACCCGCAGCAGCCGGTCGCCGCGGTACCGCCGGGCGTTCCGGATGCTCTGCACCTGCGCGTCCTTCGCGAACGGGTTCGTCAGCTGCCCGTCCCGCTCCCGGACCTGCCGCTCGATCCCGGCGGGGTCGAGCAGCGGCTCCGCGGTCAGCGCGTTCATCCCCGCCACCAGCTCGCGGAGCGTCCCGGCGACGACGAAGTCCTCCCCGCGCTCCTTGAACGCCTCGACCGGCCCCGGTGCCCCCCGACCGAGCCGGGTCCGGAGCAGCAGCCGGTAGTCGCGCCGGGTGATGTCCGGGTTCTGCTCGGAGCCGGACAGCGCGAACTCCTTCTCGATCACCTTCTGGGTCAGGACGAACCACGAGTGGTCGTACGGCTGCAGGTCGGGGTCGGCGCGGAGCAGGCGGAGCGTCCCGACGGTGTCGTGCCCGGGCAGCCCGGGCGGCGGCAGCCGACGGCCCAGCGCGTCGAACCACAGCGACGACGGGCCCGGCAGGATCCGGATGCCGTGCCCCGGCCACACCGGCGCCCAGTTCGCGACGCCCTCGGTGTAGTGCCACATGCGGTCCCGGTTCACCAGGCGCACACCGTCGGCCGCGGCGATGTCGAGCATCCGGCCGTCGACCGACGCGGGCACGCCGGTGAGCATCGTGCGCGGCGGGGTGCCGAGCCGGTCGGGCCACCAGCGGCGCACCCGGTCGTGGTCGCCGCCGATGCCGCCCGTCGCGAGCACCACCGCCTGGGCGGTGAGCGCGAAGTCGCCGACCACGTCGCGGTTCGTCCGCACCCCGCGCGGGGCGTCGTCGTCGGCCAGGACCGCGCCGTGCACGCCGGTGACCGCGCCGTCCGTGCGCACGAGCCCGTCGACGCGGTGCCGGAACCGCAGCGTGAGCCGCCCGTCCGCCGCCGCCGCCCGCACCCGGTCGGCGAAGGGCTCGCTGATCCCGGTCCCGCTCCCCCACGGCACGTGGAACCGCGGCACCGAGTTCCCGTGGCCGCCGGGCAGCCCGTCGCCGCGCTCGGCCCAGCCGACGACCGGCGTGAACCGCACCCCGCGCTCCCGCAGCCACGGCAGCGCGTCCCCGGCGGCGAACTCGACGAACGCCCGGCCCCAGCGCACGGCCCAGGCGTCCTCGGGCAGGTCGCCGTCGAGCCGGTCCCAGCCCGCGGTGCCCTGCCAGTCCCGCCACGCCAGGTCGACCGAGTCCCGGACGCCGAACCGGCGCTGCATCGGGCTGTCGACCAGGAAGATCCCGCCGAACGACCACCAGGCCTGGCCGCCGAGGTTCGCCGGGCTCTCCTGCTCGACGAGCACCACCCGCCGGCCGGCCCGCACCAGCTCGTCGGCGGCGACAAGCCCGGCCAGGCCGCCGCCCACCACGATGACGTCCGCGTCCACGCGCCGCACCCCCGTTCGCGGCGTCGCCCCGTCGCGGCGCCGGCTGGGGCGACTGTAGCGGGGCGGGGTGTCAGCCCTCCGCGGGCGGGAACTGCTCGGCGCCCGCGAGGGCGAGGTCCCGGAGGTCGTCGAGGTCGACCGGCGGGTCGTCGCGGTCGGTCGCGAACCCGTACGCCAGCACCCGGGCCTCGTCCAGCGGCACGACGACGAACTCGCCCCACACGCCGTCCGGGTCCTCGGTCCGCCAGCCGGCGGCACCGGCCTCGAGACCGTCGAGCGGCTCGATGAACCGCCCGGATCCGATCGTCTCGGAGGACAGGACGCACTGGTCCGCCTGAGCGGCGATGTCGGCCACCACGTCGTCCGCGGACCGCCCACGACCGGAGCGGTCGAGCAGCGTCGCCCCGACCGACGGACCGCCGTCGATCTCGAGCCAGGTGCCCTGGATCGGCTCGCTCGTGTAGAGCTTCGGGCTCATCTCCTCGCACCAGGTCCAACCCGGTGCGAGGGAGTAGCGGGTGTTCTGCTCGACGATGGTGACGTCCTCGAAGTCGCTCTCGTCGAGCAGGACCGGAGTGGTCGAGCACCCCGCGAGGAGGAGCACGCCGACGACCAGGACCGACCAGCCGCGTCTCACTGCTTGTTCTCCGTGCTGATCACGTTGTACGGGTCCTCGAACGCGTCGCGGATCTCGTCCACCGACACCAGGGGCCGGAGCAGCGTCCCCGCCTCGTAGTGCCGGACGGCGAGGTCGTCGAGCGGGATCTGGTCCACCGAGATGAGCCGGCCGCCGGGCATCCAGGTGTCCCGCAGCTCGGGCGGGACGTCGACGACGCCGGCCTCCGCCAGCGCGAGGAAGCTCGTCACGACGGTCCTCGCCTGGCTGTCCGTGAACGTGTCGGTCGCCGCCGCGCGCGCCGCGTCCTCGTTCCCGCCGAAGATCGCCGTGATCTGCCCGCTCGGGACGTTGCGGATCTCCGACCACGCCGCGTCCGCGATCTGCTTGCCGGTGGTTCCGGCGACGTCCACGACCATCTCGGCGCCCGGCAGCGGGACGAGGGCCGCCGCCTTGGAGACCAGGCCGGTGAAGGCGGCGATCTGCTGGTCCCGGGACTTCGCGCCCTCGATGTCCATCTGGGCGAGCAGCTCCTGCATGTGCCCTTCCAGGCGCGTGCTCGACGTCAGGACGTTCTCCAGCGCCGGGTAGGTGGCCGACTCGACCCCGGCGGCGTTCATAGCGGACCAGCCGCCGATCGAGGTCTGCCGGTAGTTGGCGATGCCCTCGGCGACCCGCGCCATGCCGTCGTCCGTGCTCAGCGCCACCTTCAGGATGCTGTCCAGGTCGCCCGAGTTGATCCTCGGCTGGTTCTCGAGCCGCGGGAGGAAGTCGTCGCGGAGCGTCAGCACGGCAGCACCCCCGTCCGCCGACGTCGGGCTCGCGACCGCGATCTGCACGCTCGGCATGTAGTGCTTCAGCAGGGCGCCGAGCGGCTCCGACGCCCCTTCGGCGTGCTCCGCCGTGAACCGTGGGTTGTCCGGGAGCCGGCCCAGGGCGTCCGACACGAACAGGCCCGTCTGCTCGGGGGAGCTCGCGATGTTCCCCGGGTCCGTCCCGATCCCGAGCGCCGCCTCCGCGATGCCCTGGAACCCGTCGCGGCTCCAGTCCCGCTCCGCGAAGTAGTACTCGGCCCGCTCCTCGCCGTCGCCGTCGGAGAAGAACTCCAGCCCGAGCGACGGGTGCTTCCCGAGCTGCCCCATCGTCGCGCCCATCGGGTCCGGCGTCCGGCCGAGCAGCGACCCGGGGTCGGCGTCGAGCCCGTTGAGCGGGGACCCCATGCCGGTGTGCTGCATCCAGCTCTGCACGAGCTGCGGGTCCACGGTCCGCTCGAACTCGTCGAGCTGCCAGGCCACGCCCCGGACGAAGTCCTCGCCGTAGTCGCCGTCCCGCATGAGGTAGTCGAGCACGGCGGCGTGCAGCGGGCTGCTCGGGTAGGTGTCGAAGTAGGCGTCCATCGTGTCGCCGTCCGCGGTGCGGGTGGCGAGCTGGACGAGCTCCTGGCCGAAGGCCTCGCCGTCGAAGCCCTCGGCCCGGGTCGCGACCTGGAGGCCCGAGCGGAGCTCGCCGGCGAGCGTCGCGAGATTCGGGTCGTCCGAGAAGCCCATGAAGGAGGCCAGGCCGTCGTAGGTGCCGAGCAGGCCGTCCGCGCCCAGGCGCCGGTACATCGGCGCCATGACGTCGGGGTCGTCGCCGAGCGCGCCGAGCAGCGCGGTGTACCGCGCGACGGTGTCGGCGTCGCCGAAGGCCTGCGGGTCCTGGGCCATGCGGTCGAGGCCGTCGGCCACCTCGGCGCCCAGCCCCGCCTTCACCTCGGGCGACAGGTGCTCGCCGAGCAGCGCGTACGCCTCCGGGTGGTCCAGCAGGTACCGGACCTGGTCCGCCGGGCTCTTGGCCTGGAAGTCGAGCAGCGCCTGCTGGTCCGCGAGGCTGCCGATGTCGTTGACGTCGGTCATCGCGGCGGCGGTCAGCGCGGCGGCGAGCGCCTGGTCGGCGGCGGCCGCGTCGGCGAGCGCCGTCTCGATCTGCTCGGCGACCTCCTGCTGGACGGTGCGGGCGTAGGCGAGCTCGTCCTCGTCGTCGAAGGTCCGCGCGATGCTGACCGCCCCGGTCGCGTGGTCGATGTGCAGGCCGTTGTAGCCGCCGCGGCGCATGGCGCCCTGGAGCAGCTCCTTGGCGGCGGCGAGCGACGTCGCCGCCGCGTCGAGCGCCTCGATCACGCCGGTGGTCTCGGCGACCTGGGTGGCGAGCGCGCTCGACAGCCGGTCGTGCTCGGTGCGCGCGGCGGTGGCGTCCTCGAAGGTCCAGGAGGCGGGCGGCCGCCCGGCGTCGAGGTCGTCGTGCAGGCCGGTGAGGCTGCGGCGGTGCCCGACGACCGCCTCCGCGATCTCGGACAGGCGGGCGGGCTGCCAGGAGGCGAGCTGGGACGGGGAGACCATCAGGACGGCACCGGCCCGAGGCGGTCGAACCGGGTGGCGACGCCGTCGTTCGTCGACGTCCAGCTCCCGGCCGCGGAGCGCATCGACTCCGCCTGCGCATCCGCGCTCGTCGCCCAGCGGGTGTAGGCGTCGGACCAGGCGGCGGCCAGAGTCGACCCCGCCCCGGCGCTGGCGCTCCCCGCGAGGGCGGCGGCGATGTCGCCCACCTCCGACGGGACGTGCTGCCGCACGGTGCTCGCGACGGACTCGATGGTGCCGGCGGCCGCGCGAACGGCCGCCGTGTCGATCTCTCCCACGGCCTCTCCCCCTGCTGACGTCGTGATCCACCGACGAGAGTAGGGGGAAACGACCGTCGCGCACGCCACACTGGGGACGCCGTCGCCCACCCGGGTGGTGCCCGCCACCCGCACGAACGCCCGGAGCCCGCATGCCCCGCCACCGCCGACCCGCCCGCCTCGCGCGCGCCGGTACCGCCGTCGCCGCCGTCGCGTCCGCCGTCCTGCTCGCCGCCGGTCCCGGTGCGGCGCCTGCCGTCGCGGACCCGCCGCTCGACCTCCCCACGGCCGTCACCGACCCGGCGGACGTGCTGTCGCCCGCGGACGAGGCCCGGGTCACCGACGCGCTCGCCGGGCTGGCGGAGGCCTCGCCGTACCAGCTGTTCGTCGTCTACGTGGACTCGTTCGACGGCCTGGGAAACCGCGCGTGGGCGGACGCCACCGCCGAGGCGTCCGGCCTGGGGCGGGACGACATCCTGCTGGCCGTCGCGGTCGAGGACCGTCGGTACCAGGTGTCCGTCGACGGTGACATCGCGCTGACCGACGGCGCGCTGACCCGGGTGGAGCAGGACGACATCGAGCCGGCGCTCCGCGACGACGACTGGGCGGGCGCGGCCGTCGCGGCGGCGGAGGGCTACCAGCGGGCGGCGAACCCGCCGGCGGGCGCGGGGACGATCGTGCTGCGGGTGCTGCTCGTCCTCGGCGCGCTGGCGCTGCTCGGCTACGGGGTGGCGCGGGTGGTGCGGCACCGCCGCGCGGCGGACCGCGCAGCTGCGGAGCTGGACGCGCTCGACGAGCGGTCCTCGCGTGCCCTCGTCGCCACCGACGACGCCGTGGCCGCGGCCGCGCAGGAGGTGGCGTTCGCCGAGGCGCAGTTCGGGGCCGAGGCGGCGGCACCGTTCGCCTCCGCGCTCGCGCAGGCCCGCGAGCTGCTGGCCGAGGCGTTCCGGTCGCGGCAGCTGCTGGACGACGACGAGCACGACACCGACGCCCGGCGCACCAGCCTGGCGTACGCGGTCCTCGACGGCTGCACGCGGGTCGAGCAGGTGCTCGCGGCCCAGCAGGAGCCGCTCGTGGCGCTCCGAGCGCTGCACGAGCGCGCGCCCGCCGACCTGGCGGAGGTGCGCGACGCGGCCTCCGCCGCGGCCGTGCGCACCGGGGAGACCGGGGCGGTGTGGGACGCGATCCGCCCGCGGTACGCGCCGTCCGCCACCGCGGACGTGCCGGGCGTGCTCGCCGACGCGGCGACGCTCGCGGCGCGCGCAGGCACCGAGGCCGACGCCGGCCTGGCGGTGGTCGACACCGACCGGGCGGCCGCCGTGGCGCACGCCCGCGAGGCACGGACGGCGCTGGACCGGGCGGTCGCGGTGCTCGACGCGCTGGACCGCCGCGCCGCCGACCTGGAGACCGCGCCGCAGGCCATCGCCGCGGTCGTCGCGGAGATCGACGCCGACCTCGTCGACGCCCGGCGGTTCGACGTGCCGGGCCTCGCGGAGGTCGTGGCCACCGCGGAGCGGGCACGCGACCGGGCCGGGTCCGCGGAGGCCGGCCAGGACCCGCTCGCCGTGCTCGGCGCGCTGGCGGACGCCGAGCGCGCGCTCGACGGGGTGCTGGACCCCCTGCGCGAGACCGAGGCCGCCCGCGCCCACGCCCAGGAGCGGCTGCCGCAGGCGACGGCGACGGCGCGTGCCCGCATCGCCGGGGTCGAGTCGACCATCGCGCGCGGCCGCTGGTCGATCGGCGCCGCGACCCGCACCCGGCTGGCGGAGGCCGCCCGCCTGACCGCGCAGGGCGAGGCGGCGGTCACCAGCGACCCCGTCACGGCGCTCCGCGTCCTGCGGGCCGCCGCCGAGCGGGCCGAGGAGGCGCAGCGCGCGGCGCTGGCGGACATCGAGTCCGCGCGGCGCCGGGCCGAGGCGGCGGACGACGGGCCGTCCTGGTCGTCGGGCGGGTCGTCGTCGTGGTCCTGGTCCTGGTCGTCGGGAGGGGGCGGCTCGAGCGGCCGGTCGGGCGGTGCGCGGCGGTCGGGCGGGTGGTCCGGGGGCGGCCGGTCCGGGAGCAGCCGGTCGAGCGGTCGGTCCGGGGGCTCGCGCCCGAGCGGCAGCCGCTCGGGCGGCGGCCGGTCGGGCGGCGGCCGCCGGGGCGGTGGCGGGCGCTTCTGACGCGCGGCGCGGTTGCTCGCGGGGAGGTCGGCCGACCGCGGCAGCCACCCCGGGAATCAGCGCCGGGGCGCCGGCACGGGCACCGAGGTCGTCACACGCTGGTGAGGTCGTCACCCGTACGTGACGACCTCACCGCGTTGTGACGACCTCACCGCGGCGCGCACCCGCGAGGCGCGGACGCTGCCCGCCGCCAGCACCGGACACGCGCCGAGGGCCCGGTCGCCATGACCGGGCCCTCGTGGAAGGGGGACTGCCGAAACATATGCCGTCCTGCGACGACACCGCTGCGCTGACCTGCGATCACACCTGGCTCGCGAGTTGATCACACAACACTGCTACCAGCGAGGAGCATCCTGGGATCCGAATGACATCCATGTAGTTCACCCGATTTCTGGCACATCCGTGTACGGGCGGCGTCCGGCGTCAGCCGCCCTAGGAACGGGCCGACGCGAGCCGGGGGTGCGATGGAAATGGCTGCTGGCACCAGGTGAGGCGCGATGCACTTCGTTCGGGGGTAGTTGGAGTCGCGGGACCGGCTCAGCCGAGGAACGCTCGTCGTTCACCCGCCGACGATCAGACGACGGTCCTCGGCACCCCAACCTCAGGCGTCCTCTGCTTCTGAGGTCGGGACGGCAGCCAGAACGAGGCGACCGCCAGGACGATCACCAGGTGCGTCGCCGAGTTCAGGCCACCCTTCTCAACCCAGCCAACCCAGCCGCCGAGAACACCGACGGTTTGTTCGCCGCCGGAGTCACGACCGGCCGCCAGGATGAAGGCCCAGACGACAACCACCGCCGCGGCGAGCGCGAAGCCCGCAATGAGGGCGACGCCCGCGGTGCGAGACGCGGCGCGATGGAGAACCACAAGACCCACGATCACGAGCGCGCTCAGTACCACGATCGCGAGCAGCGGCCAGATCGGCACCTGCGGCTCGGTGATCCCCACGACGGTGTTGCTGAGATCGAAGACTGCCCCGGCTTGAAGCCCGATCACCTGGACCGACAGCAGGCCGATGATGACGGCGTACAGGGCACCGATGACAGCGCCCGCTGCACCGATGGCGATGTTCTTCATGCAGGAGAGCCTTCCGAGTTGCGGTCCGCTGGGAGGCGGCGGAGGTCTAGGAGATCGCCGCGCAGGTCAAGTTCGCCGACCCACCCACGTTCTGCCAGTTCCAGTAGCACTGGCTACGCGCGTTGCTCTGCCGGGGATGGGACACCCGAGCCGTGCCGGAGGCTTCTGTCGTGACCTGGGCGATCGTGGTGGCGCCCGGAGCCGGGTAGTACGTCCGGATGGTGATCGTGCCGAACGCGAGTCGCACCGACGCGGTCCCACCGGTGATGCTCGTCCGTTGGCCGGAGTCGCGCGGCTGCGCCTCGGGGGTGGCGACGTTATTCGCGTAGGTGTAGGTCGCCGCGTGCGCCGCGGGGATCGCGACGCTCAGTAGAGCGACGGCGAGCGCGACAATTGCCGCAGCAGCCGCGACCGCTTTCGTGCGTGGAGACCACGTCGCGGTGGCGGGGCCGCTCATCGCTGGCCGCCCGTCAGGGAGATCGGCGCGAAGTGAAAGGACGAGCCGTCGGCACGGTGCACCTCGAACGCTTCGAGCGTCTCCAGGTGGTCGGGTCGTCCGCTGATGAGGTTCGGCTCGGTATCCGTCGAGCGGCTTGCGAGCCCCAGGTCGAGCGGCTCTGCTCCGATGTCCGAGGGCAGCAGGTACGCCTCAGCTGCGAGTGTCGGGTCCTCCGCACCAAGCGCGGCGACGAGGGCCAGTCCCTTGCGGTAGAACTCCGTGATCGGGGTGCAGGTCGAGGCTGCGAGCTCGGGATCTGCCGCCAGGCGGGTGACCAGGCAGACCTCGGCACCGCCGGCCCGGCCGACCCAGTACTCGCCCGCCTCGTCCCCGCCGAGGGATCGTAGGGAGTCCTCGTCGATCCCGCCGAGCGCCACGAGGTCGAGCCCGCCCGGGGCGCGGTCCGACTCGTGCTGCGGAGCCGCGAGCGCGGGGATCAGGTCTTCCACGCTCATCGCGTTCGCGCTGGCCGCGACAGCGGGCACGGCAGTACCGAGCGCAATCACCGCGGCAACGCCGGTGGCGTACGCGATCTTCACCTTGTTCAATTCCAACTCCTTGTTCAGCGAGCTACTTCGTCGCGCAGGTCATTTTGAGACTGCCGATGTTGCCGCCATCCCACGGCCAGTCCCATCGGCACTTCTGGTAGGCGCCCGTCGCCTGCTGGTGAATCAGATTGACGGAGTCTCTGCCCGAGCCCAGCCCTAGGGTCCGGTAGCCAGGAGCCGGGTAGTACGACTCGACGTACAGCACCGTGCCCGCGCCGTCGACGGCGAAGAACTGCAGACTCGCGGTACCGCCCTTGATCGTGCGGGGGCCGGTGCTCCGGCTCTGGTTCTCGGCAGTCGAGATGTTGTTGGCGTAGGTGTACGCGGCCGCCTGCGCGATAGGTGCACCTACGAGCGCGACGCACGCCGCAAGCCCCGACGCTACGAGCACCGTCCTGGCCGCGCCGCGCTGGCGGCGGAGCCATGTCACCTGCCGGCGCGAATGGCGTTCTAGTTGCGCTTCTTTCATCACCACCCCCTGTGTGTTATCGGAATCATCCCGACCAGGGGTTGAAGCGCAACCTCGGCCCGAGGTCGCGCAGAGGCGAGCGCGCAACGTCGATGAGATGGCTGGACGAGCCATCGCGCGACATCCCTCACCAGCCCCCTGGCCACCGAGGTGCACGATTCCCCGGCCTTCACAACCGTTGCACAGGATTGTGCGCTTGGCAAAGATCTCGCATAGGGTGGACAAAACCGAGAGCGCGTGGGAGGGTCGCGCGTCGCGTGCGCGTGACGTCCAACCGCGGCATGGGGACCGCCACGTCTCAACGGACACGATCGAGCGCCTGCGTGCGCGACGTGACCCGCATGTCCGTGATGGCCTAGTTGCGCGACTTCGTGACGGTGATCTGAACGCGCTCGCGCTCCAGCACGGACCGAGGGGCGGCCACCCACGTGATCGCACGCACCCGTGATCGGGGTCTGCTGCCGGCGGTGATCACCCTCGCCCGTGACAGCGACGCTCGGGTGCGCGCTGAGGCGGCGGCCGTGCTCAGCCGGTGGGCGGTCCACGAGCCCGACCCCACCGAGCTCGTCGAGCTGCTGACCGTGCTCGTCGCGCACGTCGGGACGCTGGCCGGTCGTCGTGTCGCCGCCAGGTGTTCGGCTACCGCGCCACGACGTACACGACGGTGCGGAAGGACGTGCCGGCGTTCATCGAGGCGGTCGAGGTCCGTCCCGCGAACGAGCACGGCGCCGAGGCGTCCGTCCGTCTCGCCCGATGGCTGCACTCCAGGCTGACGGACCTCGGACGGGCCTTCGGCCAGGTGTTCGCGGACCGGGAGTACTCGTACTCGAACCCGGACAACTGGCACCACCCGATGCGCGCCCTCGGGGCCGAGCTGGTGTTCGACTTGAACGCCAACGCGCGCACGATCGTGTACTACCGCGGGATCATGTTCGTCGACGGGACCGCCTACTGCCCCGGCATGCCCGAGGAGCTGCGCTACGTGGCTCGTCCGCGCCGCATCGTCCTGGGCGACCGCCCGCCCGAGGACGAGCCCGAGCAGGTCGCCGCGTGGGAGGCCGCCCGGAGGGAGTTCGACCTGGCGCGCGAGATCATGCAAGCGCGTGAGCCGTACGAGCTGGTCCGCAACGCCGGCAACGGTGCCGGCAAGGAGCGGTACATCTGCCAGGCGCTGCGTGGTCACGCGATCTGCCCGCTGAGGGCGTTCACGCTCCAGTCCCCGAACGCGGAGTTCCTCACCCTGGTGACCCCTCCGCCGGACCTGGTGGTCGCGAACGGCATCTGCGTGCAGAAGTCGATCGTCGTCCCGGCCGGTGTGGACGCGAAGAACCGCCAGCGTCACCCGTACCTGTCCCAGCGATGGTTCAACGAGTACCGCAAGCGGTCCACGGTCGAGCGGAGCTACGCCTCGATCAAGCACCCCGCGAACGAGGACGTCGGGCGTGGCTGGGTCGAGCTGTTCGGCCTGCTCAAGGTGTCGTTCATGTTCGCCATCGGGGCGATGTCCCAGAACTTGCGCCTGGTGATCCGGTACCTCGCGGACCACCCGGAGGCGCTCGACGAGTCGGATCTGATCATGCGGGGCCCGGCGGCCTCGTTCGGCCACGAGGAGCTCAACGAGGCCGGCGAGATCGAGCTGTACGACGAGCTCGTCAACCCGGACCCGGACCCGGACACCGGCACGAACGACTGACCCCTGAACGAACGGAACCCCCGCCGGAGACCCGGCGGGGGTTTCGTCACTGCGAGGGGCTGAGTTTCGTCAGCCCCCTGGAAGCGGAGACGGTGGGATTTGAACCCACGGAAGGGTTGCCCCTTCACGACCTTAGCAGGGTCGCGCACTAGACCTGGCTATGCGACGTCTCCAGACTGCGACACAGTACCGGGCGTCCCGGGCACCCGGCAAAGCGGCCCCCGCGGGCGGCCCGCGGAGCCCGCCGGGTCAGTGCTCGAAGCCCCACTCCCGGTCGGTCAGCATCCGCGCGACGGCCAGCCCGACCGACAGGGCGACGACCACCAGACCGGCCTGGACGCCGTACGCCAGCGCCTGGGTGGTGTCGCCGTTCGACAGGTAGAACACCGACCGGTACGCCGAGACGCCCGGCACCATGATCACGACGGCCGGCACGGAGACGGTGATCCGCGGGACGCCGAGCCGCGGCGCGATCACGGCGGCGAGCAGCCCGACGAGCAGCGCGGCGGCCGCGGCGGCCGCCTGCGGCGCGACCTCCCCCACCAGGTACAGCCGGCCCGTGTTCGCCACCATCCCGACGACGGCGGCGCCCAGAGCCATCCGCCACGGGCTGTTGAACATGAGCGCGAAGCCCAGCACGCCGACGAAGCTGGCGACCATGCGCAGCACGAGCAGCAGTCCCGAGTGCAGCACCGGCGCCGCCTCGGGGTCGGGGGACAGCCCCACCGCGATCGACACGCCCCACACCGCGAGCGCCGCCGAGGTGAGGATCATCAGCGCGTAGGTCAGCCGGGCGACGCCCGCGGAGAAGTCGAGCTTGGCGAGGTCGAGGCCCCCGGTCACCAGCGGGAAGCCCGGCACCAGGAACAGCACCGCCGAGACGTAGCCCGCCGCGTGCCGCACCTCCGTGGCGCCGAGCTCGTGCACGGCCGACACGAGCCCGAGGTACGCCAGGCACGCCAGCGCGGCCGCCAGCATGGTCACGCCGAACTGGTTGAACCCGCGGTGCAGCAGCAGCCGCCGGGTGAGCTGGCCGAGCCAGGCCGCGACGAACGCGCCGGCCATCTCGACCGGGCCGCCGTTGTTGAGGAACGCGAACGCCGCGCACGCGACGGCCGCCCACAGCGCGTTGACCGCGTCGGGGTAGAGCGGCCGCTTGCGCTCGATCCGGTCGAGCTCGGCGGACACCTCGTCGACGGTGGCGCGCCGGCCCGACCGGGCGAGCGACCCGGCGAGGTGCTCGAGCTCGGCCAGCCGGTCCGCGTTGATGCCGACGGACCGGACCTCGGCGACCTCGGTGCGGAAGCTCGGGCCGCGGTGCGAGGTCGTGGTGATCTCGGTGAGCGTCACGTGCGCCTCGTGCCGGTCGACGCCGATCGCCCGGGCGATCCGGGCCATCGACGACTTGACCCGGTAGGAGCCCGTCCCCGCGGACAGGCTGAGCCGCCCGACGCGCAGGGCGACGCCGGACTGGCGGATGAGCTCGAGCTCGTCGTCGGTCGGTTGGGTCGGCACGCGCACCATGATGGCGGGCCCGGGCCGCCGTCGGCGGGACGTCGGTCCGGCCCGGCGGCACCCTCGCCACCCGGCCGCTCCGTCGGTACCGTGACCGGACGTGCTGGTCGGGGGGCCGGCGCACGAGGCATCGGGGGCACGGTGCGGACGAGGTCGGGCAGCGGAGCGCGGCGGGACGCCACGACGGCGACGGCGCAGGGGGCGCCACCACGCGCGCGACGCCGGTGGTCGGCCGCCGCGGTGGGCGGGCTGCTGCTCGCGGCCCTGGTCCCGGGCGGGTCGGCGCAGGCCGCCCCCGCGGACGACTGCGCGGCGCCCACCCGGACGGTCAGCGGCGGGGCGACCGGCGCGGCGCTCGACATCGCCGCCGGCGAGGTCGTCCTGCTCGCCGGCGGCACCCAGGTGGGCGGGGTCGGCTCGCTGCCGGCGGGCGCGACGCTGTGCGTCGCCGCCGGGGCGACGCTCGCGCCCGCCTACGTGAACAACGCCGCCGGCACGGTCTACGTCGCGCCGGGCGGGACGGCGACGATGCCGTCCGTCGCGGTGAACGCGGGGTTCGTCCTGGACAACGCCGGGACGGCCACGTTCGCCGGGCTCGCGCTCAACGGACCGGGGACCGTGACCAACGCGGCGGGGGCGACGCTGACGATCACCGGCGCGTTCACCCCCGCGGCCGGCACGGTGGTCAACGACGGCACGCTGGCGCTGCCGGGCGGCGCGACCCTCAACTCCCCGGTGTCGCTCACCAACAACGGCACGCTCACCGCCGCGGGCACGACGATCGTCAACGGCCCGTTCGAGAACGCCGGCACCGCGACGCTCGCCGGTGACCTCGTGGTCAACGGCTCGGGGACGCTGACCAACCTGTGCGTGCTCCAGGCGTCGGGCGGGTTCACCAACAACGGCGGGTCGAGCAGCACCGGCCTGGTCGCGCTGGGCGGCGGCTTCGTCAACCAGGGGACCTGGCGGCAGGCACCCACGGCGGCCCTGACCGCGACCACGCTGGCCGACGACGGCGCCGTCACGGGGTTCGGCCGGTACGTGTTCACCGGCACGACGGGGGTGCAGGGCGGGTTCGACGGCGACTCCGGGTTCGTGCCGATCTTGGTCGACGTCCCCGGCGCCACCTTCCCCGACACGGGTGCCGGGTCGGTGACCAACGTCGACGTCCGCGACCTCACGGTGCCGGGGCCCGCCGACTACCCCGCCCCGGACTGCGCCGACCCGGTCGGGCCCGCGTCCGCCGACGTGCAGGTCAGCAAGACGGGGCCGGCCTTCGTCGGGCCCGGCGGACAGCTCACCTACACGATCGACGTCACCAACGCCGGACCCGACGAGGCGGTGGGCGTGACCGTCACCGACGCGCTGCCGCCCGCGCTCACCGGCGTCACCGCCTCGGGTGGCGGGGTGGTCGCCCCGCCGACGGCCACCTGGTCGCTGGGCACGCTCGCGGTCGGCGCCACGGTCACGCTGACCGTCACCGGCACCGCGCCCGACAGCGGCGTGCTGGTCAACACGGTGAGCGCCACCGCGACCACGCCCGACCCGGACGCCTCGAACAACGACGGCACCGCCGACTCCGAGACGGTGACCACCGAGGTGACTCCCGGGCCGGACGTCGTCGACCCTCCGACCGCCGACGACCTGGTGCGGGAGACCGTGGTCGGGCGGCCCATCGTCTCGACCGTCACCGGGAGCAGCCCCGACCCCGACCTGCAGCTGCGGTTCAGCACCGTGACCGGACCGTCCGACGGCGTGCTGGTCCTGCTGCCCGGCGGCCGGTTCGGGTACCTGCCCGACGCGGGGTTCGTCGGCACGGACTCGTTCACGTACCGGGTGTGCGACAACCAGGAGCCGGTGCGGTGCAGCGCCCCCGCGACGGTGACGCTGATCGTGCACCCGCTCGCGGTCGACGACGAGACGACCACGCTCGTGGGCACGCCCGTCACCGTCGACGTGCTCGCCAACGACCCGCCCGGCGCGGTGCTGTCCACGACGCTGGTCGACCTGCCCGACCACGGCCTGGTCACCGTCGACCCCGCGACCGGGTCCGTCGTCTACACGCCGGGCCCCGGCTACCTCGGCACGGACTCCTTCACGTACCAGGCCTGCGCGCCCGACGACCCGACCGACTGCGCCACCGCCGTGGTGACGGTCCACGTGTGGCCGGACAACCAGCCGCCGGACGCGCCGCTGCTCTTCCTCGAGACGACCGTCGACACCCCCGTCTCCGGGGACCCCGCCGTCAGCGACCCCGACGGCGACGCGGTCACGATCGTGCAGACGTTCCCGACCGCCGCGGGCGGCACCGTGACGCTCGCCGGCGGCACGACCACCTACACGCCGCCGCCCGGGTTCGCCGGGCGCGACCTGTACCAGTACACGGTGTGCGACGACGGGATCCCGGTGCTGTGCAGCACCGGACTGGTGACGGTGCTCGTCGACCCGGTGGCCGTGGACGACGCCGCGACGACGCTCGAGGGCACCCCGGTGGCGATCGACGTCGCCGCCAACGACTCCGGCACGGTCCTGCCGCCGGACGTCACCGTGCCGCCGGCGAACGGCTCGGTCGCACTGGTCGACGGCGTGCTGGTCTACTCGCCGGCGCCCGGGTTCGTCGGGACGGACACGTTCACCTACCAGGTGTGCGCGGCCGACGTGTCGCCCGCCTGCGCGAGCGCGGAGGTCACCGTGGTGGTGACCGGCGCGGAGGACCCGGGCGAGGGCGACTCCGGCGGCGGGACCGGCGGGTCGACCGGGGACTCCGGCGGGTCGGCGGGCGGCGGCTCGGGCGTGCTCGCGGCCGGCGACCTGCCCCGCACCGGCGCCGACACCCTGCGGCTCGCGGTGCTGGCGCTCGGCCTGGCCGGGGCCGGCGTCGCCCTCCGGGCGGCTGTCCTCCGGTCCCGGCCGGCGCGGGTCCGGGTCCGGGGGCGGGACGACCGCCGCTGACCCGCCCGATACTGGTCCGGTGCCGACCCCGACCCGCTGCCCCTGCCTGAGCGGCCTGCCCTACGACGAGTGCTGCGGGCCGCTGCACCGCGGCGAGCGGACCGCCGCCACCGCCGAGGCGCTCATGCGGTCCCGGTACAGCGCGTTCGCCGTCGGGGACGCCGCGTACCTCCTGAGGACCTGGCACCCCTCGACCCGCCCCCGGACGGTCGACCTCGACGACGCGGTGGTGTGGCGGAGGCTCGACGTCCTCGGCACCGACCGCGGCGGACCGTTCGACTCCGCCGGGACCGTCGAGTTCCGCGCCTCGTACAGCGACCCGCAGGGCCGCGGGTCGCTGCACGAGGTCAGCCGGTTCGTCCGCGAGGACGGCGCGTGGACCTACGTCGACGGGTCCGTGGATCCCGGCTGACGGCGTCGCACGAGCAGCGGGTCGACCACCAGGGCGAGCGCGAGGACGGCGGTCCACGCGACCGCGGCGCCGGCTCCGGCTCTCGTGACCACCAGGTCGAACGGGATGACCGAGCCGGTCCGGAACGCGCCCGGGGGGTCGTCGGTCTGCGCCACGGTTCGACTGTTTCGTCCGGTTTCTCCGGGAGTTCACTGACACGTCACAGGCGGCGCCGAGGGTCGAAGGAGGCGGGTGACCGCCCGCCCCGATCCGACGGAGAAGAGATCATGACCCGACGACCCAGTTGGTGGCTCGCGCTCACCGGGACGAGCACGCTCGCCGCCGCCGTCGCCCTGACCTCGGCCGCACCCGCGGTCGCTGCCGACCCCGCTCCCGGCCCCAAGAACGTCATCGTCCTGATCGGCGACGGCATGGGCTACAACCACATCGACGCCGCCTCGCTCTACGAGCACGGCACGACCTACGCCCAGGTCGAGGTCGACCCGCAGGCGGGCACGATCGAGCACCTGCCGGGCACCGCCTCGCAGGTGTTCCAGTCGTTCCCCGTCCAGGTCGCCATGTCGACCCACTCGGCCAACGGCCGCGCGGAGTACGACCCCGCCAAGGCCTGGGCCGACTTCGACTGGATCGCCGAGGGCGCCACCGACTCCGCCGCCGCGGGCACAGCGCTGGCCACGGGCGTCAAGACGAACAACGGCATCCTCGGCATCGACCCCGAGGGCGATGTCGTCAAGAACGTCGCCGAGCGCGCCGCCGAGCTCGACAAGGCCACCGGCGTCGTCACCTCGGTGCAGTTCTCGCACGCCACGCCGGCGTCCTGGGGCGCGCACAACGCGAGCCGCAACGACCTGCACGGCATCTCGGACGAGATGATCGCGGGCCCGCTCGACGTCATCATGGGCGCGGGCCACCCGTACTTCGACGACGACCACCAGCCGATCGACACCGGGCGGTTCGACTACCTGAGCGAGAGCGCCTGGAACAAGCTCAGCGACGGCCAGAC
The DNA here is from genome assembly GCF_019091725.1 of Cellulomonas sp. GbtcB1. Taxonomy (NCBI): domain Bacteria; kingdom Bacillati; phylum Actinomycetota; class Actinomycetes; order Micrococcales; family Cellulomonadaceae; genus Cellulomonas; species Cellulomonas sp. GbtcB1. The sequence continues at coordinate 17,958 of NZ_JAGXJG010000059.1, forward strand.
CCCGTTCACGCTGATCGAGGAGAAGGCCCAGTTCGAGGCGCTCGCCGCGGGCCAGGACGTCCCGGAGCAGGTCTTCGGCCTCGCGCAGGTCGCCTCCACGCTGCAGCAGGCGCGCTCCGGCGGGTCCGAGGGCCAGCTGCCGTTCGAGGTCGAGCAGAACGACGTCGCGTCGCTCGCCACGATGACGCAGGGCGCCCTCAACGTGCTCGAGCAGGACGAGGAGGGTCTGTTCCTCATGGTCGAGGGCGGCGCCATCGACTGGACCGGCCACGCCAACGAGACCACCCGCAACATCGAGGAGACGGTCGACTTCAACCGCGCCGTCGAGACGGTCGTCGACTGGGTCGAGACCGAGTCCTCCTGGGACGAGACGCTCGTCATCGTCACCGCGGACCACGAGACCGGCTACCTCGACGGCTCGCAGTCCGACCCGACCTGGACTCCGATCACGGGGGCCAAGGGCCAGCTGCCGGACGAGGCCTGGTTCTCCGGCAACCACACCAACCAGCTCGTCCCGCTGTTCGCCAAGGGGGCCGGCTCGGACCTGCTCGCCTCGTACGCCACGGGCACCGACCCGGTCCGCGGCGCCTATCTCGACAACGTCGACGTCGCCCGCGTGGCCTTCGAGTCCTGGGGCTACGAGGACGCCCCCGAGGCCGGCGAGATCCCGCTGACCGCGACCGTGCCGCAGGCCGGCGAGGTCGAGGGCTCCCTCACGATGTCGGTGGCGGACTTCGGCGAGGGCGTCGCGCTCGGCGGCGGCGCGAACGTCGGCGACCGCCTGCGGTTCGGCGGCGCGCTGCCGACCGTGTCGGTGACCGACTCCCGCTCGAACGCCCAGGCGGGCGCGGGCGGCTGGACCGTCTCCGGCCAGGCGGCCGACCTCTCCACCGGGTCGCAGGTGCTGCGCGCTCAGCACCTCGGCTGGACCCCCGGCCTGCTCACCACCAGGCCCGGCGTCACGCCCGGCTCGCCGGTGGCGACGGTGCTCGGCGGCGGCGAGGGCCTCGGCACCCCGGCGACGCTGGCGACGGCGACCTCGGACGGCCGCCTCGGCACCACCGACCTGACGGCCGACCTGAACCTCGAGGTCCCGGTCGACACCCGCGCCGGCGAGTACGCCGGCTCGCTGACGGTGTCGCTCTTCCCGGTCGACTGACCGCAGCGCGAGGGCCCGGCGCCGCCCGCAGGGGCACGCCGGGCCCTCGCCCCGTCCTCCCCCCCGCCTCCCCCGAGACCCGCTGGAGACCGCCGTGCCGCGCACCACCGCCCCGCGACGCCGCCGGGCGTCCGCCGCCCTCGTCCTGATCGCCACCTTCGCGCTGCCCGCCGCGCCGGTCGCGTCGGCCGCGACCGAGCCCGCGCCCGCCGCCGAGGCCGCCGCCGCGCGCACGACCTGGGCGCTCGAGCCCGCGACCGCCGGGGGGCCGGACGGCCGGGTGTCGTTCCGGCACGCCGTCGACCCGGGCGCCGAGGTCGCCGAGCACGTCACGCTGACGAACTTCTCCGAGCACCCCGCGACGTTCGAGGTCTACGCCGGCGACGGGCTCCTCACCGCCGACGGCCAGTTCGACCTCCCGCCCACCGGCACCGCGGCCGGGGCCGCGGGCTCCTGGATCGCGCTCGGCGACGCCACCGGCACGCTCGCGGAGCCCGGCGCCACGCAGCGCGTCGAGGTCCCGGCGGGCTCCGCGGTCACGCTGCCGCTCGTCGTCCGGGTACCCGCCGACGCGACCCCGGGCGATCACCCCGCGGGCGTCGTCGCCGCGCTCGCGACCGACGCGGGCGCGGGCGTCGCGATGGACAGCCGGGTCGGCGCGCGGCTGCACCTGCGCGTCACCGGCGACCTGGCGCCCGCCCTCGCGGTCCAGGACGTGCGCACCGACTACACCCCGTCGTGGAACCCGTTCGCCCCGGGCACGCTGCGCGTCTCGTACACGGTCGCGAACGCCGGCAACGTCCGCCTCGGCGCGACCTCGTCCGCGAGCGCCGCCGGCCCGTTCGGCGTCGCCGGCACGACCGCCGAGGGCGCCACCCTGCGCGAGGTGCTGCCCGGTGGGGCGGCCTCCGGCAGCGTCGAGGTCGAGACGTGGCCGCTGGTCCGGCTCGGCGGTGCGGTCGCGGTGACCCCGGCGGTCGTCGGCGACGACGAGGTGACGGCCGCGCTGGCCGCGGCGGAGTCGTCCTGGTCCGCCTGGGCGGTGCCGTGGGTGCAGGTCGCGCTGGTCCTGCTGCTGGTCGGCTGGGTGCTCGCCGTCCGGCGGGCGCGCACGCGGCGCGAGGCGGCGACGCAGCGGCGGATCGCCGCGGCGGTCGCCCGGGCGCGGGAGCCGGGGGCGCCCGCCTGACGTGGGCTGGGCGGAGCCGTCTCGCGCGGCACCGGTTCACCCGCCCCGACGGGGCCGGGGAGCGGGTGGGTCGCCGATGGGGAGGGAAAGCCGTTCCCCGACGAGGACCCCGCCATGCCCCGCGCCACCCGCCCGCACCCGTCCCGCCCGACCGTCGCGTGGTCTCGACCCCTCGTCGCCGCCGTCCGCGCGGCCGCCGCCGCGCTGCTGGTGGTGGTCGTGCTGGCGCCGTCCCCGGCCACGGCGTCCGCCCCCGCCCCGGCGGGTGACCGGCTGACGACGGGCCAGGCCCTCGTCGGCGGTACGTCGCTGGCGGCCGTCGGCAGCGCGCACGCGCTCGCCGTCGGCGCCGACGGCGACGTGACCGTGCGGCTCGGCACGGGTCCCGTGCTCTGGCACACCGGGACCACCGGCAACCCCGGGGCCCGGCTCGTGCAGCAGCCCTCGGGCGCGCTGGAGGTGCGCTCCGCCTCCGGGACCCTGCTCTGGACCACCGGCGCGGCCTCCCCCGGCGCCCGTTCGATCATCAAGCCCGACGGCGTCGTGTACACCGTGGACACCGCGGGCCGGCTGGTGTGGAAGTCGACCACCGACGGCCCCGCGCTCCGGACCACCCCGGCGGACCGCGTCCCGTCCGGCGGCCTGCTCCTGGCCGGCGAGTCGATCGCGACCGGCGACGTCCGGCTCGCGATGGGCGCCGACGGCGACCTCGTGCTGACCCGCGGCGGCGTCGTGGTCTGGCGCGCCGGCACCACCGCGCGCGGCGCGTCCGCCCGCGTGACCCCCGGCGGCGACCTCCAGGTCGTCTCCCCCGCCGGCGTCGTGCTGTGGTCGGCCGGCGCGTCAGCACCGGGCGCGCGGCTGGTGGTCAAGGACCACGCGCGGATCTACCTGATCTCCACCGCGGGCGCGAGCGTCTGGTCCACCGCCGCGCCGACCGGGGAGCGGGTGCCCGCCGTCGTGACCCTGCCGCTGCCCGCCGCGCTGCCGGTCGTGTCGCGGCCGGGCTCCGGCTCGGGCGGCGGCGCGTCCACCGACGCCGGCTCGGGCGAGCGGGCGTACCGCACGGTGCTGTCCGCCGCCCCGCCGTACGCGGACCCCGCGTCCGACGTCGCCCGCGCCGCGGCCACCGCCCGCACGGAGGGCCGCACCGCCGACGCCGCGCTGCTCGACAAGGCCGCGAGCGGCGGCGCCGCTCGCTGGCTGGGTCCCGCGGACGGCACGACCGCCGTCCGCGCGTACGCCGCCGCGGCGACCGCGGCCGGCCGCACCCCGGTGTTCGTCACCTACGCCATCCCCGAGCGCGACTGCGGCTCCTACTCGGCCGGCGGGTTCGCGACCGCCGCCGAGTACCGCGCCTGGGTGGACGCCGTCGCCGCGGGCCTGCGCGGCTCCCGCCCCGTCGTCGTCGTCGAGCCGGACGCCCTGCTGCACCTGGACCGGTGCGGCGACCGGGACCAGCGGCTCGAGCTGCTCCGCGCGTCCGTCGAGGCGTACCGGGCCGCCGGCGCCGAGGTCTACCTCGACGCGGCCAGCAGCAACAGCTTCGGCTGGAGCGCCGAGCAGCTCCGCGACATGGCCCTGCGGCTGCGGGCTGCGGGCGTCGACCGGGCCGCCGGGTTCTCCGTGAACGTGTCGAACTTCCAGCGCAGCGAGCACGAGGTCGCGTACGGCACCTACCTGTCGGCGCTCCTCGGCGGGAAGGCGTTCGTCGTCGACACCTCGCGCAACGGCGCCGGACCGCTCGCCGGCCCGGACGGCACGGTGTGGTGCAACCCGGAGGGCCGCGCCCTCGGAGCCGCGCCCGGCGCGACCGGAAGCGGGCCGCACGTGGCGAACCTCTGGATCAAGACCGTCGGGCGGTCGGACGGGACCTGCAACGGCGGGCCGGTCGCCGGCACCTACTGGGAGGACTACACGCTGGGGCTGGCGTCCCGCGCGGCGTGGTGACGGGTCCGGCGCGCGGACGTCGGTCCCGGACCGCGGGCGGAGGGCGTGGGATTCGAACCCACGAGGACGCCTTTCGACGCCCCAACGGTTTTCAAGACCGTCGCTTTCGGCCGCTCAGCCAGCCCTCCCACGAACGCGGCGACCCTACCAGCGGGGACCCGAGCCAGAAGGGGGCGGCGGTCGCGCCTCCACCTTCCTAGCCTGACGATGCAGGACGCCGACCGGCCTCCCGCCTTGCCGTGAGCCCCGTCGACGGACGGGGCTCTCGTGCGTCAGGGCAGGATCGCGTCCACGTACCCGCCGTCCACGCGCAGCGCACCACCGGTCGTCGCCGACGCCAGCGGCGACGCGAGGTACACGACCAGGTTCGCGATCTCCTCCGGCTCGATGAGCCGCTGCAGCAGCGACTGCGGCCGGTGCCGGCGCATGAACTCCCGCTGCGCCTCGTTCCACGGCAGGTCCTTCTCGACGAGCGAGTAGACGAAGTCCTCGACGCCGCCGGTGTGCGTCGGTCCGGCGATGACCGAGTTCACCGTCACCCCGGTCCCCGCGGCTTCCTTCGCGAAGCCCCGGGAGACCGCGAGCAGCGCGGTCTTGGACATGCCGTAGTGGATCATCTCGGCGGGGATGACGACGGCGGAGTCGGAGGCGATGTTCAGCACCCGGCCCCAGCCCTGTCCCGTCATGCCGGGGAGGTAGGCGCGGGTCAGCCGCACCGCGGCGAGCACGTTGACCTCGAAGTAGCGTCGCCACTCGTCGTCGGAGATGTCCAGTGCCGGGCGGGACTCGAAGATGCCCAGGTTGTTGACCAGGACGTCGACGTCGGGGACGACGGCGCGGACCGCCTCGGCGCCCGCGTCGGTGCTGACGTCGCCCGGGGCCGCCACGAACGATCCCGGGCCGTCGCCGTGCTCGGCGGCCAGCCGGGCCACGGCGGCGTCGACGGACTCCGGGGTGCGGCCGTTGACGGCCACCCGCGCGCCGGCGCGGGCCAGCCCGGCGGCGATGGCGGCGCCGATGCCCTGGGTGGAACCGGTGACGAGCGCGGTGCGCCCGGTGAGGTCGAGCTGCGTCATGCCCACGACCGTAGGCCGGGCGGGCCCGGTCCCGCGACCACGCGCGCACCGGCGCGCCCGCTCCACGTCCGCCGAGATGGCAACTCTCGGTTGTCGCGGTGTGGTCCCGCACAGCCGAAAGTTGCCATCTCGGCGAGGAGGGAGAGGGCGGCAGTCAGGCCGCGAGGTCCCACCAGCGGTCGGGGAGGCCCGGGGACACGACGACGAGGCCGTGGATCGCGGCGACCGCGGCGAGCCGCACGTCGTACGTCGCGAACGCCGTGATCTCGGGGTACGCCAGCGCGACGCCGAGGTGCAGCGACGCGAAGGGCGAGAGCACAGCGGTCGTCATCGCGGCCGCGCCGACCGCCTGGTCCGAGAACCGGACGACCTCGAGCCGCTCGCCGGCGGCGTGGGCGCGCGCGCGGACGTGCACCGGCGCCGTGGCGGCCGCGTGGCGCAGCTCGCTCAGGGACAGCGGCGTGACGAGGAGTTCCGGCTCATGCTGCTCCGCCCACCGCTGCCAGTCCACCGAGTGGTCCGGGAACGGCAGGTAGCGCAGGAGGGCCGAGCCGTCGGCGTAGACCCGCACGCCCCGCACTGTAGCGGGGCGTGCGGGTCGTCAGCTCACGCCGCGGAGCTGCGGAGCCGCTCCATGGCGAGCTGCACGAGCTGGATCAGCGTCTGCTTCGTGGCGGTGCGCGACCGGGCGTCGGTGTAGAGCACCGGCACGTGCGCCGGGATGGCGAGCGCCTCGCGCACGTCCTCCAGGCGGTGCTTGGCCACGCCGTCGAAGCAGTTCACACCCACGACGAACGGGATGCCGCGCGACTCGAAGTAGTCGACGGCCGGGAAGCACTGGTCCAGGCGGTCGGTGTCGACCAGTACGACGGCGCCGATCGCGCCGCGCACCAGGTCGTCCCACATGAACAGGAACCGGTCCTGGCCCGGGGTGCCGAACAGGTACAGCCACAGCGAACCCGGCAGCGCGATGCGGCCGAAGTCCATCGCGACCGTGGTCGACGTCTTGCGCTCGGTCTGCCCGCCGGCGTCGTCGATGCCGACCGAGTGCTCGGTCATCGCGGCCTCGGTGTTCAGCGGCTCGATGTCGGAGATCGACCCGATGAACGTCGTCTTGCCGACGGCGAAGCCGCCCGCGACGACGATCTTCACGACGGTGGGCGCGGCACCCATCTCGCCGGCGTCGCCGGCGGGGCGGGCGGTGGGCACGGCAGCGGCCTGGCCGGTGGCCACGGCGTCAGAGGGCGGAAATGCCATTGAGAACACTCTCCAGGACGCTCAGGGACAGGGCGGGCGACTGACCGGTGGTGGTCTCGACCGGCGTGGACGAGTGCACGCGGACGTAGCCCGCGTCGGCCAGGTCGGACACGACGACGCGCGTCACGCCCAGGGGGAGGTGCAGCAGCGCGGACAGCTCGGCGATGGAGATGTAGCCGTGCGACGCGTGCTGCAGGATCGCCCGCTTCTCGGGCGTGAGGCCCTGGCCCGAGACGCCGGCGGGCAGCATCTCCACCAGCGCCTCGAGGGGGTAGTCGGACCGCTCGGACCGCACCCGGCCGCCGGTGAGGGCGTACGGGCGGACGGTCCTGGTCTCGAACTCGCTCTCGCTCATCGGCTACCTCACACGGTGGGAGCGCGGGTGGCGCCGTCGACGGGGAGGCTGCCGCGCATCTCGGTGATGAGCTGCGGGGTCAGCGTGGCCTCGGTCCGCGAGACGAGCATCGCCATCTCGTAGCCGATGAGGCCCACGTCGCAGGTGGCGTCGGCGACGACCGCGAGGACGGAGCCGTTCGACACGCTCATCAGGAAGAGGAACAGGTTGTCCATCTCCACGATCGCCTGCCGCACGTCGCCGGCGCGGAGCTGGCGCGCCGCTCCCCGGGTCAGGCTCGACATGCCCGCCACGATCGCCGCGAGCTGGTCGCCGCTGGTGCGGTCGAGCTGCTCGGACATGGCCATGAGCAGACCGTCGGCCGACACCACCAGCGTGTGCCGGGTGCCGGGCACGGTCCGGACGAAGTTGTCCAGGAGCCAGCCGAAGTTGGCTGCCTCGGTGCTGAGGGTGGTCACACATCCTCCTGACGTGATGCAGGCGCGGCTGCGGCTGCGGGGACGGGTGTCACCATGACGGCGACGGCGGGACGGGCTGGGAGTCGGACTCGGTGCGGGGCTGCTCCGGCTGGGCGCCGGCCTCACCCGCGTCGGCGTCCGCGAGGGCACGACGCCCCCGACGGCTGCCGGACTGGAAGCTCGACAGCCGGTCGCGCAGGCTGTCGGCGTCACGCGCCGGAGCCGGACCCGACTCGGGCTGCGAGATCTCGGGGGCCGCCGGGATCGCGGTCGGCACGCGGCGGGTGAGCGATCCGCCGGCCGGCACGTCGACCTGGGGCCGGTACGCGGACAGCTGGCTCAGCTCGCTCAACGCCTGCTCCTGGATGTCGGCCCGCAGGGCGAGCATCTGGGCCGCCTCCGCGTCGAGCGCGCCGGGCCGGCGGGGCTGGTCCGCGGCGGGCGCCGCGGCGGCGGCGGGCTGGGCGGACCACGACGGGGCGGGCGCCGGCTGCGGGACCGACGCGCCGTCGGGCGACCAGGACGACGCCCAGGCGCTCATGTCGCGGTGCGGACGGCGCTCCGACGGCGCGGGCGCACCGGGCTCGGGGGCCGGGGGCGGGACCTCGCCGCGGGTGCGGGTCGGCAGGGGCACCGCACCGGCGGGCTCCTGCGGGGCCCACGCGGGCTCGGCGGCCTGGGCCGGCAGCTCGGGCGACCACGCGGGCTCGGCGGGCGCCGACCACGCGGGGGCGGCGGACCACGCGGCGGGCTGCGGCGCGGACTCGGCGGCGGGCTGCACCGGCTCGGCGGGGGCGACGGGCTCCTGGGCGGACCACGCCGGGGCGCCCGGGTAGGCGCCGGCGTCCTGCTCCGCGGCAGGAGTGCCCCAGCCGTGCGCGGCGGCCGGCGCGGCGGACCACGGTGCCGAGGGGGCGGGCCGGCCCGGCTCGGCGACGCGCTGCTGCTCGCCATCCCAGCCCGCGACGGGCTGCCAGGACTGGGCGACCGAGGGGCGGGTCGGCAGGGCCGCCTGGGCCGGCGCGGCGGGCTGCGGCGCGGGGACCGGGGTGGCCGGCGCGGGTAAGTCGGAGGC
>NZ_JAGXJG010000580.1:0-235 GCF_019091725.1 Cellulomonas sp. GbtcB1
GCGCGGGGCGCTGTCCCTGCTGGTCGGGTTCCTCGCGGCACGCCGCGGCTCCGCCCGGACCTAGGACTTCGGCGGCCTGCAGAAGGCCACCCCGGTGCTCGCCGGCGTGTTCCTGGTGACCGGCCTGTCCGCGCTGTCCCTGCCCGGCCTGTCGACCTTCGTTTCCGAGTTCCTGGTCCTGGTCGGCTCGTTCGGCACCAACCGCGCCGCGGCGGTGGTCGCGGCGCTCGGCGTC
>NZ_JAGXJG010000581.1:0-235 GCF_019091725.1 Cellulomonas sp. GbtcB1
GGCCCGGTGCACCCGGAAGGTCTCCCACCCCTGCCCTCAGGCGGACGGCATGGCCTCGATGTGGCTGGTGCTGTACGCCGCCGACGCGCTCCGGGTCGACGGGGTCCTCACGCACGCCGCCAAGACCGCCAAGGCCCTCGGCGACGCCCGCACGTTGGATCAGCTGCGCGCCCACGGCCTGCGCGACCTGGTGGTGGGCGGCGTCCCCGTGTCGGATGGACCGCCGTTCGGGGTC
>NZ_JAGXJG010000582.1:0-235 GCF_019091725.1 Cellulomonas sp. GbtcB1
AGGCGGCGTTCTTCGGGCGCGAGGTCGGCCTCATGTACGCGCACGCGCACATCCGGTGGGCCGAGGCCCTGGCAGCGCTCGGACGGGCCGACGTCGCGGACGAGCTGCTCCGGCTGTCCCCGATCGGAATGCGCGAGCGGGTGCCCAGCGCCCTGCCCCGGCAGCGCACCTGCTACACCTCGTCGTCGGACGCCGCTTTCCCCGACCGGTACACCGCCGCGCGGGACTTCGAGCT
>NZ_JAGXJG010000583.1:0-235 GCF_019091725.1 Cellulomonas sp. GbtcB1
CGCGGGGCCCGCCCGCGCCCCCGCGGGGCCCGGGTCCCCCCCCCCCCACGCGGGGGGGCCGGGCCGCGCCGGGCCGGCGCCACGCCGCCCCGGGAGCGGCGTGCTCCCGGGGCGGCGTCGTCGGCGCGGGTCAGCCCTGCTGCTGGGCCTGCCGCACCTCCTGGGCCGAGTCCTGCGCCTGGTCCTTCAGGACGCTCGCCGCCTGGGTGCCCTGCTCCTTGGCGGAGCCGACGGC
>NZ_JAGXJG010000584.1:0-235 GCF_019091725.1 Cellulomonas sp. GbtcB1
CCCGGAGCGGCCTCGACGGTGATGCCGGCGCGCCCCAGCACCTCGACGGGTGCCGACCACCAGACCGAGGTCGTCGGCAGGGTGCGGGCCGGCAGGTCGAGGAGCCCGGAGCCGAGCACCTCCATGTCCGGGATCCGCTTGCGCTGGAAGCTCAGCACCTGGGTCGTGACGTCCATCGCCCCGAAGCCCCAGGTCACCGGACCCCAACGGCGCTCCGCGGTGACGGACCGGATCT
>NZ_JAGXJG010000585.1:0-235 GCF_019091725.1 Cellulomonas sp. GbtcB1
CACCGTCGGCGACAACCGCGGACCGGTCTGCCCCCGACACCACCGCCCCAAGACCGACGGCGGCATCCGGCTGCGCCAGATCAGCCCCGGGCTGTCCGAGTGGATCACCCCCACCGGGCACCGGTACCTCACCCGACCCGGCACCGGGCAGACCCACGACGCCACCACCTACCCGTACGACGCACCACCGCCGTTCTGAGGCGAGGGCACGCCCGTCGCCGACATGCGTCTCGAC
>NZ_JAGXJG010000586.1:0-235 GCF_019091725.1 Cellulomonas sp. GbtcB1
GCAGCACCGGCTCGAACCGGCCCTCCGCGGCGGCCAGCGACGCCCGGCTAGTCCCTCGCATCAGTTCCCCTTACCCGCGGTGGCGGTGGTCTGCGCGTCCAGCTCGTCCAGGGACCGCTCGACGACGCGCGAACGACGCGCCTCGTCCGCGAGCGGCTCGCCGACGATCTTCGACGCGAGCTCGGTGGCCAGCGAGCCGGCGTCCGCACGGGGCGACACGGCGGCCTGCTGGCGC
>NZ_JAGXJG010000587.1:0-235 GCF_019091725.1 Cellulomonas sp. GbtcB1
GATCACGAGACCGACACCGACCAGCACGAACATCCCCCCGCCGAGCCGCGGCAGGATCATGTGCTGGCGCCGGGTCGGCTCGCCGTGGCGCCTGTACCGCGCGTACCGCGTGCGGTCGAGGCGACCGAGCACCCCTGCCAGCCCGGCGACCGCCCCGACGACGCCGATGACGACGAGCGGCCAGCCGTTCAGCATGGGACCCACTGTCGCGGAACCCCGGCGTCCTCGCACGTCC
>NZ_JAGXJG010000588.1:0-235 GCF_019091725.1 Cellulomonas sp. GbtcB1
CCGAGCGCGGCCGGGCCGATGTAGCCCTTGACCAGCTGGGGGTGCGCGGCGAAGACGGCCTCGACGGCCGGCTCGACCACGGCCGGGGCCACGGCGGCCTCGAGGCGCTTGAGGTCGACCTCGCGGACGCCGGGCAGGCCGACGACGAGCAGCTCGCGCTCGCCGGTCGGCTGCACCAGGCCGAGCACGACGTTCATCAGCGTGTCCGAGGCCGCCCAGGGGCGGTCGGCGCGGG
>NZ_JAGXJG010000589.1:0-235 GCF_019091725.1 Cellulomonas sp. GbtcB1
TGATGTTGGAAGCTTAATGTATCTGATGGTTTGTACTAGACCTGATCTTGCATATGCTATGATCAAGGTGAGTAGATACATATCAAATCCTAGAGAGTAGCATTGGGAAGTTATGAAGTGGATACTTAGTTGTCTAAATGGTACAGAGAGTACTAGCCTATTGTTTGATGCTAGAGCAATGGGTGCTAAGATACTCATAGGGTATGTGGATGCTAATCATGCACAAGATTCGGGC